>JAQSXU010000395.1 GCA_029256485.1 Clostridiaceae bacterium | reverse complement strand
TAATTTAAGAATATTAATAAGTGAAATTATTAATGCATCTGCTTTACTTGGGAATTCTTCAAAACAACTCATAGCCACCTCACAAAATGCATTAGCCACCGCAAATGAATCCGTTGATATGATAGAGTGCATAGCCATTGGTGCCGATAACCAGGTTAAAGATATGCAAGAAGCATCTGAAAATATTGGGCGTATGGCAGATAGAATTGATAGTGTAAAAACATATTCTGATGAAATGGTATTAATTGCGTTCAAACACTAAAAAGTAAATCGGAACAGAATTATAAAACCACAGTTCTGGTAGATAATGTAATTGGAGTATTAAGTGAAGAGATTGTGCAAGTAGACTTAATTGCTAATACGATTACCAATATAGCAAAAAGCACTAACTTACTCTCATTGAATGCTTCCATAGAAGCTGCAAGGGCTGGAGAAGCAGGAGCAGGTTTTGCTGTAGTAGCAAAAGAAATAAAAGATTTGGCAGAACAATCTGCTGTAGAAGCGCAAGAAATAAATACTATTATTACAAAAATTCATAAAAAGTCTTCAGAAACCGTAAACAGTATAAAGGAAGTAACATCAACAGCAGGAGAACAAAATGTAGCTGTTGAAGAAACAAAATCAACATTTGAAAGTATTTTTCAATCGGTTATTGATATTTCTGAGAAAATTGATAATATAGCATGTACATTACAAAATATGGACGAAGAAAAAAATAGTATAGTTCAATCTATTGAACAAATTAAAATTGTATCAGAGCAAGCAGCAATTGCATCAAATAATGTAAAGCAAGTGGCCTTTAGTCAAACAAATGTAATGGAAGAGGTTGCAAAATGTGCGGATGAATTACATGAACTATCGGAAAGCCTGCATGGACAAGTGCAACGCTTTAAACTATAATTATACGATAATTGCAGATCAGAACATAAAAGAAGCTGTCACACTGAAATTTGTGAGACAGCTTCTTTTACGTTCTGATGAAATATATTGATTTGTTAAATTACCACCAAATATATAAGCAGTATAAGCTTATAAGGAACACTTACAGGTAGGAGAAAAGTCGCAATTAGTATAAGGCAAGTCTCCACCATGTATAAGAAAATCTGCAAAGTAAGGATCTAATTCACTGGCGAGAATCTCAGCTGCAACTAACTGGACAGGATAGGAGACCTTAGGAAAAGAAACGGTGATTGAATTGTCTTCCATTTGTAGAAGGATGTAGTTGGCACGAATATCGCCTTGTTTTGGTCTGCCTACACTTCCTGCATTAATAATTATTTTATTCTTGTAGTCTTGCTTAAATGGGATATGAGTATGTCCGTATATATATATTTGTTCATCTAAATCATCAAGAAGTTCCTGTATTCTCGCCTGATCGGCTGGATAAATATATTCGGTAATTGAATCGGGGGTAGAATGTGTCATATATATCTTTACTCCATCAATCTCAATGGATAAATCTTCGGGTAAAGATCTTAGAAATTCTCTATTATTATCTTGGGTATGTGCAAGTGACCATTTTAATGAATTCTGAGTTAGGCTTTTTTGCAATGGATTATCAATATGGCAACCACAGGAAGGAAGTTTAAAGCCTACGGCCTCATCATAATTACCCATAACAGTAGGAATATTAAGGTCACGAATCAACTCAATCACTTCATTTGGCCTGGGGCCGTAGCCTACAAGGTCGCCAGTACATAGTATCTTATCACATTGCATCATTTTAATATCATTTAAAACAGCATTTAGTGCCTCTATATTTCCATGGATATCAGATAATATTGCTATTTTTGTCATATGAATACCTCCAAAAAAATATAGTATATGAATATGATTCATATACTATATTCTCACAAATGCATATATGCTGTCAAATTAAATGTAAGATAAAACTGTAAACGAAATATCTAAGAGGAAAAATGAAACCAGCACCTGCATATTTGCTAAGTAATTTATCAAATGAGTCAGCATGTAATGCCAACTTAGAAATAGTACTATTTTATTTTACTTAATTCTTGCTCATAAACTGAATCACCTAATGCTACGTATCCTACTTCTGGAATTAATGCAGTACCTTCAGTTAAATAGTATTCTACAAATGATTTTACGTGGTCTTTTGCTAAAGCATCTTTTGTTACGTAAATAAAGATTGGACGAGAAAGAGGAGCGTAAGTTCCATCCTGGATTGATTCAAATGTTGGTTCTACAGGTCCATTTCCATTATCAATTTTAACTGCTTTTAATATATCTTGATTTTCAATATAGTATGCATATCCAAAGAAGCCTAAAGCATTTTTATCACCTGCAATACCTTGCACAAGAATGTTATCATCTTCACTTGGTGTAAAATCTGTACGGATTGCGCCAGTTTCTCCATTTATTTCTTCAGTAAAGTAATCAAATGTTCCGGAATCTGTACCTGGGCCATATAATTTAATTTCTTCCGCTGGCCATTCTGGTCTAAGGTCTTTCCAGGTCTTTACTGTACTGTCCGGTTTCCATAATTCATGTAATTCTTCAACAGTTAAGCTATCTACAAAATCATTTGCTGGATTTACTAA
>JAQSXU010000020.1 GCA_029256485.1 Clostridiaceae bacterium | reverse complement strand
TGCCAATGTTTAAAAATGATGAAACAGTAATCTATGATTTTAGCAGCACTCAGGATGGTCAGATAATAACTTTAGGAAACAGGACATTTAAAATAATAAGAACTAAGGGACATTGTAATGATGAGCATATCAGCATTGAGCTGGTTAAGGAGAATATACTTTTTGCAGGTGATGTGGTGACTACAAATTTACCATCTGTAGTTGCCTTCGATGGAAATTTTAAAGGACTTATTCCAACACTTGAAATGCTGAGAACAAAGAATTACTCTATAATAGTTCCCGGACATGGAGATATTATAAATCCACATGAAGCCATAAGATTAGATTTAGAATATCTTAAAAATGTAGAAAAGTACGTAAAAAGGATTATAAATGATGGTGGAACACTAGATGATGTGCTTAAAATAAGCTTAAATGACTGCCTTAAAAATACAAGATATTTAGATATGGAAAATACTCCAGAGATTCATGCTATGAATCTTGAAACAGCCTATAATGAATTTATAAACAATAAATAGATCTATTAATAAAGCTTTTCGGCCTAGCCGAAAGGCTTTTAATGATCCATGGCTATACCAGAGAAATGATTTATAATGCTATAATGGATTTAGAGAAGGTGGCATTATAAAAATAAGCCATCATAAGGAGTTAAGATATGAAGAAGGGAACTATTAACAATTTAAATATCTGTGGATGCCCATGCACATTGTATCTCCCACAGGGTTACCAGACGTCCGGTACGAATTATTCAGTGGTTTACATGAACGGAGAAAATGAAATATCTGAAATAATGGAAGCCATGGAGCCGCATTTTGATGTGGACTGTGAAGAATTTATACTTGTGGATGTTCATTCAGAAAACTGGGGCAGTGACTATACACCTTGGCCTGCCCCTGCATTAGCAAAAAAAGCTGAGCCATTTACAGGAGGTGCATCTGAATATTTAAACTTTCTTATAAATAAAATAAAACCCTATATAGATGAAAACTACAAAACTAAGCCTGAGCCTGAGAACACTGCACTTATTGGATATTCCCTGGCAGGTCTTGCGGCTCTTTATGGATTGTACACAACAGAGGTCTTTGGAATAGTTGGAAGCCTTTCTGGTTCACTTTGGTATGATGGGTGGATAGAATTCATGAATTCCAATGAACCTGTTAATGTCCATTCCAAAGTATATCTTTCTCTTGGTAAAGGGGAGGAACATAACAGAAATCAGAGAATGGCTGCAGTGGGCAGCTGTACTCAAAAGGCTTTTGATATACTTGAAAGGCAGCTTGAATCAGCGGAAAATGTAACATTGCAGTGGAACAATGGGGGACACTTCGTGGAAATACCTGAAAGGTTCCATAAGGCATTCGCTTGGCTTATGGGAACTGACCAAAAGCAGTTGTAGAAATACCTAGACATTATACATAAGCTACTCCATTGATATTTATAATTTTAATTTTTTCTTTGTATAAAAAATACATGAAAACAAAAACTAACATATAAATATCAATTTACACAGGAGGAAACTATGAAAATAGAAGCTTTTTTTAAAGGAATAAAAAATGCCAATGAAGCTGCTGATAAACTTAAAAGCCAGGGTATTAAAGCCTATGCAGATATAAATGATCATTTTCAGCTAAATACTGATGTAAGGCCAAAGGAGGAAGGCTTTTTATCCACCACAAGCAACTCTGATTTAGTGATGAATTCAGGTATTCCGGATGACAACACGGGGAGAAGTCCTTTGCTAGCAGCCAGCCCTATGGTAAGCGGCATGGGAGGCTTTGAAGAAATAGCAGATATAAATTACAAGGTCATAATAAGCACTGATGCCAATAACAAGCAAAAAGCTGAGGAAATAATTAAATCACTTGGAGGCACTATGGAGAGCCCTAACTTAAATATTCAAAAGCATGTAAAAGACATTGACCTTTCAAAAGCTGATCCAGAGTTTCTAAAAGATCTGGAATAACAAAGTGAACAATGGCTTACTGTTATAAAGTAAGCCATTGTTAAAATTATTCAATTATTTTAATTTCAAATCTCTAAATAACATATTATAGTATAAATATATTATATGTCCATTATATACCTCCATTTCATTCTATTGACTTTTACTGCTAAATTGGCTATAATTAAAGTCAATATATGTCAATTTAACAACAATCATGTCAAATATTTTCCCAAAAATCAAAAAAACACTAAATTTATTAAAATTGTATATTTAATTGTAGAGGGGGCTAGTTATGAATTATAAAGTTGGAAAAAGTTCTAATAGTGATTTAAATGAAGCAATATCTGAAGCTGTAAAGGAATTTGTATCACCTAAATTAATATTATTTTTTTCTGATGTTGAACATTTTGAATCATATACTGAAAAGATTAAGGAACAGTTTAAACATAGTATCATTCTTGGATCTACTACCTTTGCAGGCTTTTGTAAACATGGAGCTTATAAGGATACACTGGTTGTAATGGGTATTGAAGATGGAATTGAATGTTATGCAGACATATTAGAAGAAGTGGATAGATATCCACTAAAATATGTGGACAGAATAACTGAATGCATAAATAAATTTCAGAATACTTCTAATACGGTATGCTTCGAAATTTCTTCAGCTTTAATAAGCTGTGAGGAATTGGTTTTATCCACATTTAATTCCGTGCTTGCAGAAAAAAACATTCCTTTATTCGGGGGATCATCAGGTGATTTAGGCAGAGCAGAAAGAACCATGATTTCTTTTAATGGGAAAGTGTATAATAACGCATGTGCCTTTGTAGTAATTAAAAATTTAGGGGGTAAAATCAAATTATACAGGGAAAATATTTATAAACCAACTAATCATTACTTTACTGCAACTAAAGTAGATGTAAGAAACAGAACTGTGCATGAATATGATAATAAACCAGCTGCAAAAGTAATGGCCGAAGCTTTAAATACCACCGTTGAAGGTCTTTCTAAATATTTAGATAGTTATCCTCTTGGAAGAGTTATTGGAAATGATATGTATATTACTGCAAATCAAATGGTTACGAAAAATAACGGAATGTCATATCATGCCAGAGTGTATAACAATTCAAAAATGGTACTTTTAGAACCTGATAATTACAAAAAGGTAATTAATGAGACCATAGAAAAAGTAAAAAAGGAAATGCCAAATCCATCATTGGCCATCATGATAAACTGCCTTGCAAGGTCAATGCTTTTTGAAAAGGATGGATATTTAAATGATTTTGCTAAAAACATGGGCAGTGCCTTAGGAGATTATATTGGATTTGCAGGCTATGGAGAACAGCTTAATGAGCAACATTTTAATCAAACAATGGTTCTTGCTGTATTTGAATAGGTGAGGTATGAGATATGATGTGGTTTAAATCAAAAAGTAAAAATATAAATTTAAATGAAGATGAAAATGTTAAAATTGAACAAATGGAAAAAACAAATATAGAAAAAACTCTTGATTATGATAAGTATATTAATTATGGTGTTTTACATATAGAAAAAAAGCTTGGGGAGTTTATGGATGAAGAAGTTAAAGTAACTCAATCCGTCCAGGACATAGAAAGTACATATTCACAAATTGATAATATACAAAACACTATTAACAGTATAAATTCTAATTTTAATGATTTCAGTCAATATGCCAATAATATCAATGGTGTTATGGATCGCTCCGACGATGCAGTAAAGCAAGCCGATAATAAAATAGGATCACTGGCAGATAAACTAAATGGAACATGCAATCAGCTGAATTTATTTACAGAGGCATTCCATACATTAGAAGATAACTTTACAAATATTAAAGATATGTCAAATGATATAACAGATATAGCAAAGAATACAAATCTTTTGGCATTAAATGCTTCAATTGAAGCTGCCAGAGCGGGGGAGTCAGGCAGAGGATTTGCAGTGGTAGCAGATGAAATAAGAAAATTATCGGCATCAACAACAGAATTAGTAAATGGAATTGATGAAAGTGTTAAGAACTTATATGGAAGTATAGATTCACTGAGAAAAGAAATTGAAAATACTAAGAAAGCAATAAGCGATAATTTTCAATATGCTCAGAATGTTCAAAAGGACTTTAAACAAGTAACCAATTGTACCAATGAAGTAAAAGATTTCAGCCAGCAGATAATCACAGGAATCCAGCGAACAAGCTCAGAAATTAATGGAGCAGCAACAGGAGTTGGTTCCGTGGCTGAACTTGTTGCCTCCTTAGGTGATAAGCTGGATAAGTTAAATTTAAGAATGAGTAAAAGATCAACTATAATATGTAATATTACTGATTTTCTCCAGCAGATTGAAAACATGTTAACTGATTCTTTAAAAAAAGAATAGAATTTATTTCTAGAGAGGGAAACTCAATTAGAGTATTCTCTCTTTTTCTTTTGTTAAATATTTTGTATCTAGGAAATACTTATAGAGAATATTAATAAAAATTCTTTGGACTAATTAAAAAAGAGGGAATACATATGAAAAATAAATTATTTCAGCACAGCTTATCTAATTCCTCTTACATTATAAGGATTTAATGGATGATTATGTTGATGAGACATAAAAGTTGGACTATAATAAATTCAATGAATTATGAAATTAGTTAAAGAAAGGGGTACATAATGTTTATAGAAAAAAATATAAGCCTAAAAAATAGTTTAAAAGACAAGGTGGTTCTTTTGACTGGCGCAGGCGGGGGCATAGGTTTAGAAGCTGCAAAAGCATTAATTTACATGGGGGCAAAAGTAATTATTGCTGAAGTCGGCAAGGAAAAATTAATTAATGGGGAAAAATCTTTAAATGATAAATTCGGTAAAAATACCGCTGAGTTTTATGAAATTGACCTGTCTGATGAAAAACAGATATATGCTTTGGCTTCTCATATAGAAGAAAAGTATGGATGCCCGGATGTTATATTTAATAATGCAACTATCACTGCCATGGGAGCAGTAGAAGAAGTGCCTATGAAAGTGTGGGACAAGAGTTATGCTGTAAATTTCAGAGCACCTTTATTATTAACACATTTGTTCCTGCCCAGTATGAAAAACAAAAATTCAGGAACAATTGTTTTTGTACCCTCATCTGGTGCAGCTCCTTTTATGGGAGCTTATGAAGTATTTAAAACTACTCAGGTTGAATTATGTAACACTCTGTGCGGGGAATTGGAAAATACAAATATAAAAGTATACTCCATTGGACCTGGGCTTGTTAAAACAGAAACGGCCATGAAAGGAATAGAGGTAGTTTCAAGCCGTATGGGAATGACAACGGAAGAATTTTATAAGATGAATGAGAGTCATATACTGGGGGTAGAAGAGGCGGGCACTGGGTTTGCTTTATCAGTTTTAAAGGCGGATATATATAACGGACAGGAAATTGGATCCATACAGGTTCTCCTTGATTTTGGATTATTATCAACATCCACCAGTAATGTAAGCAATGACACCAAGGATTTGGAAAAGATAATTCCTACTATTATGGATGTAATAAAAGTTTATAAAGAACAATATACGGGCTGGATGAAAAGAAATATTTTTGAACGCCAGTGGGTGCTGCGTGACTTTAAGAAAACAGTTGGCTGCTCTGCTGACCAGTATCTCGAAATTATGCATCATATTGAATCTTTAGTTATGGATAAAAACAATCAGGAAATAGGTCCATATTTTTCTGATTTCCAAAAACTTATGAAATATTATCAGCATCAATATAAATTACTGCAGGGATTTGAAAAGGATCCTGAAAGGCTAAAGGAATACTCTGATACTCTTAATCACTATATTCAGGATATAAATATGGTTTGCAGCAATTTGTAATTATTAGCATAGAAAATAAGTAGATTCATAGTTTGTAATATATTTACAGATATATATTAATATGGTAAAATATAATATAAATATCATTTTATTTTTTAAAGGGGGGGATTTTTTAGTGAAAAAAATTCTAGTAGCAATTCTTGCATCAACGCTGGTTTTAACTGCTGGGTCTCCAGTGGTAAAAAATTCAGCATCGAGTTCTTCTGCTGAAAAGACATCAGTGCTGACATCCTATCGCCCAGTTTCAATCCCATCTGAAGTACAGCAAAAGCTTGCAGCTAAAGGCAGGAAGGTTACAGAACACACTCCAAAAAGCTTAGAAAGCGGGCCCCATGCCATTAACGGCGGTACACAATTAGGTACAGCCCCAATTGCTAATGAACAAAATGCAATAGCGCTGTATTTAAAGTTTCCGGACAATGATCAGCCTCCAACTTCAGTAAGTTATGATCATATGCCTGTTACCTCTCTTTATGATCTGCTATTTGGAGACACCTACAATCCTTATACAATGACGCAGTTTGCTAAGTATGCAACCTATAATGGAACTCCAGCTCCTACAGACAGAACATTAAAAAACTACTATAAAGGTGTTTCAGAGGGCACAGTGAATGTAACAGGACAGGTGGTTGAAGTAACCATGCCCCATGGGTACTCTTATTATGCCATTGGACAAAAATATGGACTAGCACAAAACGACAATGGTGATTATACTATGTCCCTAATATTTGAAGATGCCATAAAGGCTGCAAATAAACGTGTAGATTTCTCTAAGTATGCTAAGGATGGAGTGGTTCCAAACATATTTTTAATTCATCAGGGAACTGGCTCTGAATTCAGCACAGATCCTACTGTAATATGGTCACACAGCTGGGATTATGTAAGTGCATATTATTACAACCGTTATGCTCAAACCGGAAGAGAAGATGAAGAAGGGCTTCCTGGAGATGGGAATGGAATGTTAGTAGATGGAGTATATGTCAATAATTATTCTATAGAGCCTGAAATAGGCGGAGACATCACTGCATATCTTGGAACTCCAGATGGACCATATCCAGCTTATGTGGGAGTTTATGCTCACGAATTCGGTCACGTTCTTGGATTACCGGATGAATATGATTATGGCTATGATTCAGAGGGAATGGGAGCCTATACATTAATGGCCAGCGGTTCCTGGACCAGATATCCAAATGCTTGGCAGTATGCAGGCAATTCACCGGTTTATTTAGATGCATGGTCACAGGTATTTCTGGGATTTGAAGTTCCAGACACACTTACCACAGGCTCAAAACAATTTACTTTAAAATCTGCAGCTAACGGAGGCGGAGTTGTTAAATTAGTAGTGCCGGGGTCAAATGGAAGTGAATACTTCCTAGTTGAAAACAGGCAGCAGACAGGCTTTGACAGCTCATTAAGCAGATATGGTACAGGTGTACACGGTGCTGCAATTTATCATATTGATGAAAATGTATTAGTAAGAAATTTTAACCGCCCAAATGAAGCAGCAAACTGGTTCCAGTCACGTAAACAGGGCGTAGTTGCAGATCCAGATACAGGTGAAACTCATTATGGAATATCCATTCTCCAGGCAGATAATGCATGGAATCTTGAAAAAAATGTGAATGTGGCAGACAGCGGAGATCTATATAAGACAGGACAATCCTTTACTCCAACATCTACACCTAACTCCGGGTCCTATTATTTCAGCAATGGAAATGGTGTTTCTACTAACTACACAGGTATTTATGTAAATAATATAGTTGAAAACAAAGACGGTTCTGTTACATTTACAGCTGGCTTTGTAAAATAGTTAATAACAATGAAAAAGCTGTGGACTCAGTGAGTTCACAGCTTTTGTTTACATAAACAGCTCAAGAAATTTTTTAGTAACATTTGATAAATATCTGTCCTTTATTGTAATTATGGCATTTCGAGTATAAAATGAAGGCTCATCAATAATTTTGTATTTCATGGTTTTATCTTTTACAAGACTTAATGCAGACATAGGTATTATAGCTATGCCCATTCCTGCTTCCGCCCATAAAAGATTTACAGGAAGATAATCATTTAAACAGAAAATATCAGGCTCAAAACCTGCATCTAAACAAGCAGATGTAACAATCTTCTCCAGTCTGCGGGTGATGGTTATGGGCTTATCTTTCAATTGTTTTAATGAAATTGTGTTGGTATCAGCTGAGAAATTATATTTTGGGCTGTACAATGCAATCATTGGCTCCAGATCCCAGTATTGAACCTGTAATCCTCTGGTATTAAAAGGAGTTCTCACGATACCAACTTCAATTATTCCGTTAAACAGCAGTTCGAGAATTTCATGAGTGCTGCCTTCGTAAAGTTCATATTTTATTTGAGGATTTTCTTCGCTGAACTTCACAAGCTTCCCATTTAGAAGTGTGCAATCCACCAATGGAATCATCCCAATTGGAACTGTTCCTGTGATGCCGTTGTTATAATCATAAATTTCCTTATTTGCAGATTCAGTAAGTTCTAATATATGTTTTGCTTTTCTGTACAGAATTTTACCTGATTCTGTGACAGTCATTTTCCGGGAACCGCGATTCATCAGCTTTGTATTAAGATCTTCTTCCAGGATTTTCAGCTGATTGCTTAGAGCAGGCTGTGCTATATGAAGTTTCTTTGAAGCAGCTGTAATATTACCTTCTTCAACAATAGCTGTGAATATAATAAGTTGTTTCAAATCCATAATATCATCTCCCATTAACTATATAAAATTTTATATAGTATACATTCCAAATTGGTATTTTTATTATATTATTATTTGTGTTACAATTCAATTGGTAAAAACAAATATAAAAGATACATTACTTATTGGAGGCCTGATTAATGACAGGTGATATGAAACAGGGAAATCCATCAAAAGTATTAATAACTTTTGCTATGCCCATGATATTGGGAAATATATTTCAACAGATGTATAATACAACAGATGCCATAATTGTAGGCAGATTTATAGGAAAAAATGCACTGGCAGCAGTAGGGGTTGCAAATCCTATAATGTCCATAGCCATATTTTTTATGTTTGGCATTTGTATTGGCACTTCTGTACTTTTGGCCCAGCTCTTCGGAGGAAACAAGCATAAAGCTTTAAAAAGGGAAGTTTCCACTGCCTTACTTGTTGGAATGATTTTTACTATAATAGTGTCCATTGTTTGTATATTTCTATCAAGATGGGTTCTTATTATAACCGGTACACCTGCAGAAATATTAAATGATGCTGATATATTTTTAAAAATAATATTTGGGGGATTAATATTTTCCTTTTTATATAATTTTTATTCATCTGCACTTAGAGCCATAGGTGATTCAAAAACTCCTCTTTTATTCTTAATAATTTCCTGTGTGCTTAATGGAATATTATGTGTGTTTTTTATCGCAGTACTTAAATTTGGTATAGCCGGCTCAGCAATTGCAACGGTAATAGCTCAGGGAATTTCATCTTTACTGTGTTTTATATATGTATACATTAAGATCCCCTTGCTGAGAATAAATAAAAATCAATGGGTAATTGACAATGATTTGTTAAAAAGAACTGTTCAATACAGCTGGGTATCAGCACTACAGCAGACCTGCCTTTATGTTGGCAAGCTATTAGTTCAGGGAGTTGTAAATCCCATGGGAACAAATGCAATAGCAGCTTATAACTCTGTAACAAGAGTGGATTCCTTTGTTTTAGCCACTGGAGACAGCGTTTCTGCATCTGTTGCCACCTATTCCGCTCAAAATAAAGGAGGCAGAACCTTCAACAGGATAATGGAGGGTTATAAGAACGGCAACATTATAATTACTATATATAGTATAGTTTCTGCTTTTATTGTATTTTGGGGAGCAGGAAATATTATGAAATTATTTGTATCAAGTTCGGAGAAAGATGTTATACTAATAGGTGTAACATATTTAAAATCAATGTCCATTTTCTATGTGCTTTCAGGATTCTGCAATATTTTTCAAGGGCTATTCAGGGGAGTTGGCAAACTGAAAATAACATTTATTGCAACCATCATGCAGATTTTTATAAGGGTTGCCTTATCTTATATTCTGGCACCATATATAGGCATTTCAGCTGTGAGTTATGCAGTGGCTGCAGGCTGGATTATAATGATCATATATGAAGGATTGAGCTGTAAAAAATACTTTAAGGAAATCAATCTATTGAGCTTGCCAGATTACTCTATGAAAAATAGCGATTTAAGCAAAATATAAAAGTATCCGCACCAGCGCATGGAACACAACAATTGGGAGGTAATCATACTATGAATGAAACAATTAAAACTTTATTAAACAGAAGAAGTATACGAAAGTTTAAACCTGAGCAGATTAAAGCTGAAGAATTAAATGCTGTTTTAGAGGCAGGCAAATATGCTCCAAGCGGTGCAAATCAACAATCTGCATTATTTATAGTAGTGCAGAATAAAGAGGCTATTATAAAAATATCAAAAATGAATGCAGACGTTATGGGCAGAGAAGGTGCAGACCCTTATTATGGCGCACCTACAGTAATTCTTGTACTTGCAGATAAAAGCAAAGTGACACCAATTGAGGATGGAAGCATTGCAATAGGCAATATGTGTAATGCAGCATATTCACTTGGACTTGGCTCCTGCTGGGTTCACCGCACAAAGCAAATGTTTGAAACTGAGGAAGGCAAGACATTATTGAAGGAATGGGGAGTTGAAGGCGACTACATAGGTGTAGGTTCATGTATTTTGGGATATCCAGATTGTGAACAGCCAAAAGCAGCTCCAAGAAAAGATAACATTGTTGTAATGGTAAAGTAAAATACTCCCATCTAAAAAGGTGGGAGATTTTTTTCGCTTTTCTTTAATCCCTTATATACAAGATCATAGGATAAATCTATTAAAAATAATATTTTATCTTCCGGTATAGTTCCATCTACAACCACAGTATTCCAGTGGGTTTTATTCATGTGGTATCCTGGTTTAATTGAACTGTACGCATTTCTTAGGTCTATAGCCATAAAGGGATCACATTTTAAATTAATTTCAAGTATGGGTTTATTTATATTGGCTAAAGCAAACATTTTAGAACCAACTTTAAGAACCAGGGTTTCCTCATCAAAGGGAAATGACTCAGTAACTCCTCTTTTATTTAAACAATACTCTCTAAATTCTTTTAAATTCATATAACAGCCCTCCCTAAAATATTATTAATTATACCATATACTGCCTGCAGTTTTTTATGGATTTGTAAAATATGCTATAATGAACTTAAAAATTTCGCTCTGTTAGACTTAATAAGTGATATTTACTCATAAAACTGGCTTACCCTTTAATGTAAGCCAGTTTTGACTATTATTTAATTTGCATTATTTGAATATTCCGTCTTAATTTTAATTAACATTATTCTTATTTGTATTTATAATATCTCTTATAAATTGTTTACTTTCTTCTGCAATTCTCTTATATTCAATATCGTGAATATAATGTCCACAGTTAAGTTTTATATATTTATTTGAACCTGTAGTTTCTATATAGGACGTTTGAAAGCCTGTCCATTTATCTCTATTCAATCCAGTTCCATCACCATTAGAGATAAAAAATAACATAGGAACATTTGGAATGCCATGTTTCTTTACTTTTTCTGCACTTGTTTTAATTTTATTTGTTTCCGAAAGCATTGGTTTAGTTAGTGTCCTTCTATAAAAAATAGCCCTATAAAGATTTTTTTCTTCCTCTGTTAATGTGCCATATTTGATTGCAGATGAACTATTAACCACTGCCGAAAAAAATCTTGTGATACCAATCTCGCCAGCAAGTTCACCAATATTTAGAAGAAAATGATTGATTTTAATATTTTCATATGCCTGTGGTACAGCCATATCGAGACCTACAATCCCTTTGATTTCATCGGGGTATTTTTGAGCCCAATATAACGCTTCTATTCCCGACATTGAATGAGGAAATAATATATATGGTGCTTGTAATCCTGATTTAGACAGTGATTCTCTGGTTTCCTTTAATACAGTATCAATGTCTCTATTAACATCAGAGATTTCACTAAACCCATACCCTGATTTTTCTACAACAGCAATTCTATATTCATCGCTTAATAAAGAATATAGACTTTTAAAATCTAAAACTGGAGAGCAAGTACCTCCCCCTGACATAAATACTAATGTCTCATCACCATGTCCCTCGATATATATATGAATTTTATGTCCATTCACCTCAATCATTTTACCATTAGGAACAAATATGCTGTCTTCTTTGGATAGTTGTATTTTATGGTTAATAAAACTAATTCCAATAATAATTATTAATAATCCCACTATTACTCCAATAATAATTCCCATTCTTCTTACTCCTTTTCTCATACTTATCCCCAACAAAAGTTATTAAAATTGCCATGTTTCTTATAATACATAATAATCTACGAATACGTAATAGTTTATATCAAATTATATCATATACATTCTTGTAATTATGCAAAAACTGGTTCTCTCCCTTTAAAATTTTGGATTTTTGTATCAACAAATTTAACAGTGCTATGGACTAATAAATTCTTACTTTTGATTATTTCCTTATCCTCATTGAACAATTGTAACCACTTAAACCAATGAAGGTAATTAGCAAGAAACTTGGTGGAAACACCATGAAATCTGTACATCCACTCTTTAAACTGGCTATGAAGACTATTTATATGGTTAATGTGATAAATACCGTTTTTATGATGTCCCCTCATTATTCTTTTATGCTCCAAATGAAGGTCTGACGCAAATTGAATATAACTTTTATGACTATCGGTACAAATAATAGAATCATCACTTATATGACCGTTATAAAGCCTCTCAAGGTTGATATGGCTTACTCTACCTTTACATACCATTTCCATAATTAAATCACCATTTCTGTCTATTGCAGTTGCCACACAAACCTGTTCACTGCTTATACCACGCTTTTTTACTTCCTTGCCACGCTTACGAGAAGGTCTTGGCATATGAAAGCCACTTTTCCTATGGTTTCCCTTAAAAGACTCCGCAAGGAAAGTTTCGTCCATTTCAACAATCCCTTCTACACTGCCAACACCCACAAACATCCTAACAGCATCAAGTATTTTATGTCTCATGTAAAATGAAGTTTTAACACATACACCAATAATATCTGAACATTTCCTTATAGAATAGCCAAGAATCATGCATTTAGCGTATTCAGTCCATTTTTCTAAAGATAGTTTGGTATTTGATAATGCAGATTTTGTGAAATCGTTAAAGGTTTTACCACAAGACTTGCACCTATATCGTTGTTTTCCACATAACTTACCATTTTTAACTATATTGTCAGAATTACAGTGAGGGCATACCTCTCCACCTGAAAACCTTAATTCTCTACAATCTTTAGGTAGGTTGCTTGAGAGTGAATTGAGTGTCATTATCTCCCCAATAAAGTTAAATAAGTCTTGTAGTTCTATATCAGAAAGTGTTCTTATATCCGTTTTTAAAGTTCCTACACTTGCCATCAAAATCGCCTCACAAAATTTACATTATAACCATATTATAACACATTTTGATGAATTTTATGCTATATCACTAATATTATCTAACAGAGCCAAAAATTTAAATATAATGTGATTGTAAATAAGGGGAAATAGATATGAATGGAGCTGATTTTTCCCCAATGCATATCAATGCAATAAAAAAATATATAAAATTAAAACTTAAAGAATAATCAAAAAAGCTGTGAAAAAAGGTAAATTCACAGCTTTTTGTTAATTAAAGGGGGACTTTAATTACTAATATCTTATGATTATATAATAGCGTGAAATTATGACAGTATTATGACAGAAATAAGATAATTTTGTGAATAAATTATTTATAAATTATGTCCATAGAGGTAAATATATTATTAAAATGATATGAGAAATAATATATGTCACAATTACAGGAGTAATAATTATGAATGAGTATTTGTTAGATACTAATGTTGTAATAGGTCTTTGGAAGCAGTATCCTTCTGTTATTGATAAGCTTAATGATGATAAGAAAATCAAAATTTTAAAAGAAGTCAGCGAAGAACTTGTTGTAAAAGAAATGAAGGAATATAGAGGCCAGCATGTGCTATCAGATAGATTTTGCAAATTACTTGCTTTTATTTTAGAAGTGGATAGAAAGAATATTAAAGAATTTTATAATATGATAGATATAAAATATTCTAAGAAAGGTAATGCTTATTTTGACAATATAAATAAATTATCAGATATTGATTTATTGCTTTTATATGCTTGCTTTTTAGATGGTAATCTTATTCTAGTAACAGAGGATAAATATTTATTTAATGCTGCAAATCAAATATTAGGTAATGATAGAGTAATGACATTAAAGATGTTAGTAGAAAATGAATAATCAAAAAAGCTGTGAAAAGGTAAATTCACAGCTTTTTGTTAATTAAAGGGGGACTTTAATTACTAAAACTTATATTTAAGATAAACAATTTGTTTATCTATGCTTCTATAATAAAATATAAATATGACAGTATTATGACAAAAATAAGATAATTTTGTGAATAATTAATTAAGTGTGTTATAATTGTAAAAATTGCAATTATGAGAGGGTGAATATTATGAGTAACGTTGCAAATTACTATGAAAATACTAATGAGGATATTAGACTTAATACAACTAATTCCAGAAAAGTTGAGTTTACAGTAACTACAAAGATATTGGATCAATATATAAAACCACGGCACAAAATTCTTGAATTAGGTGCAGGCACTGGGGTATATTCATTTTATTATGCTGAAAAAGGAAATCAGGTACTTGCCACAGACATTACACCGAAGCATATTGAAATTATCAATGAAAAATTGAAAGCAACAAAAAATAAGATTAATTTAACAGCAGAAACAGCTGATGCTGTTGACTTAAGTAAATATGAATCAGAAAGCTTTGATGTGGTAACATGTCTTGGACCATTATACCATGTTACTGAGGAGAAACTTAGGGAGAAATGTATTCAGGAAGCCTTAAGAGTTTTAAAAAAAGACGGGATCCTGGCAATTGCATATATAAATAAGTATTATGTGCTGCACCATGTAATGCTAAGGGATAAAAGCTTTTTATCCCATAAATTTATAGATAAAATATTAAATACAGGCACTATAAAAGAAGGGGAAAAGGAGTGCTTCTGGACAGATGCCTTTTTTACTACTCCTGAGGAAATGGAATCATTTATTCAGCAATTTGATGTTCAAATTGTTGATCATGCAGGTACAGATGGATTAAACCCTTTTTTAAGAGATTATATAGATGGAATGAATGATGATGAATATGCTGAATGGATTTATTATACTTTAAAAAGCTGCAGAGAAAAAAGTATTTTAGGAATGAGTAATCATGGTTTGTTAGTATGTAAAAAAAATTGTGAGCTGCCATTGCTGGATGATTAATATTCACTGTTTAAGGAGGAATACATATATGGATTTTATTATTGAATTAGGAAAAGCAAATGATATTAATGGAATTTGCTGATGAATACAGTATAAAGTCAAAGGCTAGGTCAATTAGGCTGGATGTTTACGAAAAAAATATACCTGCTATAACATTGTATGAAAAATGCGGATTTAAATATATTGATACAGTGGACCTGGGACTCGGAAACTACGGACTGGATTGGTTTAAGCTATATGAAAAAATATTATAAAAAATATCCCTTGTTACAAAACAACAAGGGATATTTTGCTTTTTAACCATTTATATGAATAAGGAAGAATCTAATTTTAGAGTCACCCCATCCTAAGTCCCAAGGCACATGATATCTGTCAGTGGTATGGGAGTTTACTAATGGATAACCATGAGAATCAAAGCCTGTTATCACAGCAAAATGATCTATATTTCCTCTGCCTTTCTCATAGGCAACTAAGTCTCCAAGCTTTAACTTTCCAACGGCACCATTGGGAAGGGCTTCTGTAGGTTTAGTTAAATCCTTGTAGGTACCAACACTGATTACACTTCCTCTTCCGCTGTATATTAAAAAGTTTTTTAAACCATCTGCATTGGACCAGGCATGGCTGCCCGATGTCCAGCCGCCGCCAATTGGCATACCTCCGCCCTCTTCTTTATCTCCTAATACTTGAGATATAAAATTAGTACAGTCACCGCCCGCACCATTATAATCACTGTATTTCTTATTATACTTAAAATTGTTGCCGCTGCCCCAGGCTGCACCACAATATTTATCAGCATAAGCAACTGCCTTCTGTCTGTCATAAAATGGTCTGCGAAGATATGAAGCTTCATGACTTCTATCCAAAATTGAGTGTATTGGTAATGGTAAGTTAGGAATACTGATAGTAAAATTATGCAGGGCATCCTCAAAGCAGTCAGTATACCAGTCATTGTAAATAACCCACTTATCATTCTTTTTAGTTAAACTAGCAGTATGTCTTATTCCAACTCCGAAGCAGTTAACTGTAGAATTTTCATCCCCATTATAAGTATATTCAAACTTGTAGGATTCCTGCAGGGCTATTTTCATGACTTTACCCTTAGGGTAAATCTTATTAATTCTTACAGATGATTCTATTTTACCAAATGTAATATCTCTCTGATCTGACCATTGGTTAAGATATTTTACCCTTTTAATCTCATGTTCTAATGCCCATTTACCATACTTTTGGGAGGTATCAAAAAGTTCATTTAAAGGACCTGTGTCTCCAGAAACAAGACATGCTGAACGCTGATTAAATATTCTTTCAACTTCTGATCTAATCTCTTCCTTATCCACAGTGTCAGCAATGCATGGAACAAAGGAATCTATGTTATCTTCATTAGTGCTCTTATATTCTACAGCAGTAACTTTTGAAAAATTTTTTATCTGAGGATTATCAATATTTTCGATTTTGCTTTGGCAGCCTGATAAAAGACTAGTAATTATAATAAAAACAAAAAATAATATTGAGTTCACATTTTCTCTCATTACTAGGCAATCACACTCCTTAAGAATTTAAATTTACAAGTAATTTTATTTTTAGCGAAAAAAAATTATATATGCCATATTATTTTTTGCTCTCCTAAGTAAATTTAGTTTAAATGAAAAGAAATTAGAGGAAATTCATATTGTTGGCAGAATAGTCTAATAGTGATATATTAACCTATACTTTTTTTTGTAATGTAAATATGAAGGGGGATTATAATATAGTTAAATTTGAAATCTGAAAGTAATCAGTGCATTTATATGAATAATTAAGGGGGTATTATTTTGAATAAGAAAATAAATATAATGTATTTTAGTCCTACTGGTTCAACCAAGAAAATAGTGACTGCGTTATCAAATAGTGTTTTAGAAAACATGAATTCAAAAGAAGTTAAAAGAAATATTGATTTTACATTAAAAGATATTAGAAAGGAATCAGTGGATTTTACCCAAGAAGATATTGTTATTATAGGAGTTCCAGTTTATGCGGGAAGAGTTCCAAATATATTACTTAAATATCTAAATACTATTAAGGGCAATGGAGCATTGGCAATAGCTGTAGTTGTTTATGGAAACAGAAACTATGATGATGCTTTAATGGAATTAAAAGATATTCTAGAATTAAACGGCTTTATAGTTTTGGCAGCGGGTGCATTTATTGGAGAACACTCATTTTCTAAAATTCTTGCAAAAAACAGACCTGATGAAAAGGATTTATCTATAGTACAGGGATTTGGCAATGAAATATTTAAAAAATTCACCAATGAAGATAAATTGAACACCATTACTGTAAGCGGAGATAAACCCTATAGAAATTATTATAAACCTAAAGATAAACATGGTAATCCTGTGGATATTAGAAAGGTTACTCCAAAAACAAATGGCAGATGTACTAATTGTAAACTTTGTGTAAGTGTATGCCCTATGGGTTCCATTAATTCCGAGGATGTTTCAAAACTAAATGGTATCTGCATTAAATGTGGTGCATGCATTAAAAAATGCCCTGTTTCGGCAAAGTATTATGATGATGTTGATTATTTAACACATAAGAGTGAATTGGAAATTCAGTTTGCTCACAGAAGAGAGCCAGAGTTGTTTATATAGGCAATTTGGACAAAGGTGAACAAGGCAGGATAGGAAGTAACAGTTACATTTTAGTACAATTTATACATGGAGGTGATAATAATGGATTTTGTTCAAAGCCTGCAGATGGCAATTGACTATATGGAGGAGCATATATTAGAACCTATTACCTATGAAGATGTGGCAAAGCATGTATTCATGTCAAGCTATCATTTTCATAGAATATTTAGCTTAATTACTGGTATTACAGCAAATGAGTATATGAGAAATAGAAGATTATCCATGGCTGGACAGGAGCTATCTATGTCTGATTCAAAGGTAATTGATGTTGCTTTAAAATATGGTTATGATTCTCCGGAAAGTTTTACAAAGGCATTTGCCAGATTCCATGGTGTTACTCCAAATGTGGCAAGGCGTGCAGGAATGAAACTAAAGTCTTTTAATCGTCTTCTTATTAAAATAAAATTGGAAGGTGGTACTGTTATGGACTATAGAATTGAAAAAAGAGAACAATTTAAACTGCTGGCGAAGGTTGAAAAGTTTAGGAATGAATCAATTTCAGAACAGGGAAACACTGAAATCCCAGAATTTTGGAATAGATGCGACAAAGATGGCACCTTTGATGTTTTACAAGAAAACACCATCAATCATGATGTTTATGGGGCTTGTGCACCAGTATCCAAGGAAAGCAAATACTTTGACTATGGTATTGGAATGCAATTTAAAGGCGGCAGTGTACCAGATGGATTCACCATATGGGAAGTAAAACCTACATTATGGGCAGTTTTTAAATGTATGGGTGAAACTGGCAAATGCATAGGTGAAACATGGAGTAGAATCTTCTCAGATTTTCTTCCAGGCTCAGAGTATAGTATGCTTGATGATACTGATTTTGAATTATATTCCAAAGATCTTGAGGCAGGCTGCTTTTGCGAAGTATGGATTCCTATTGAGAAAAAGACAAATTCCAAATAAAATATAGAAAGAGGGCTTACATTCATCAATGTAAGCCTATTTATAATCAATTTTACAAATATGAGCGTCAAAATCCCTATTAGATTCCTTGATAATTTATGGTATTTTATCTTTAACAAGTATATTATAGATTTTCATGGCAACTAAGAACAATGTAATACATAAAATATATTGAAAACTAAAAATATTGGAATAATTGTGAATTTGTGAAGGTATATTCAAAATCATATAGAATTATACAATGTGGAACTAATTCATATATAACGAGGGGATATTATGTTTAGTAAAGGGGAGAGCATTTTTCAAAAAATATATAGATATTCTAGAGAAAATCCTAATTGCATTTATGAAGATCAGGATTATGAGACCTCTGGATTAGAAGATTCCTACTATATTTTTTTTAGTGAAACATTACCAGAAAAAATTCAAACGGTGAAGGCACAAAATTTATTAATGCTTATTAACAATTATTTAGGGGATGAAGCTGAACACGATAATTTATTTAATTTTATAAATGAGGATAGATTTATCACTTATTATTATGAATTTTGTAAGCTGTTAAAATTATATATACTTGAAAATTTAATAGATTTAGAAAAGCTTGCTGATGTGGGTATAAAACTAGCAGCATGCAGCAACAGCTTTGAAGAAATAAAACTAGGAATTACTATACTGGGAATTTGTAAACCGGAAAATTCAAAGAAGATTATTGATGTACTTGGAATGCACAGCGAATTTACCTTTTATGCTGTAACATCCACTAGAAATTGGGATCATTATAACTCATTTGTTTTCAACCTAGCTAAAAAGACCTATGGATATGGTAAAGTACACTGCTTAAAAAATCTATACCCTATAAATGATGAAATTAAGCAGTGGATTATTGAAAATGGATGCCATAATGTAGTGTTAAGAGAAATATCAGCCATTATATGTACTGAAAAAGTGGATATGAGCTGGTACTTAGAAAGCAGGGACATAAATAAAGCTGAACTGTCAAAGATTTCAATGCTGTTATATTATATACTTTCAGTAAAAGATAATGATATTTATGAGCTTGAAGATGGTGTGGAAACAGTAAAGGTGTATATGAAGTATGCAGAGAAGTATGCATATTCATTTCAGGATTTATGTGCTGTTGCCTATATTGAAACATGGATGAGACCTTATTTATTTGATACTGAAGCTGTTTCTAAAAGAAAAAATGGATGGACAATAACCATTGAAAAAGAAATTAAAAATAAATGCTTAGATATATTAAAAAATAATAAATGGAAGGCAGTTTTAAAAGAATCTTTGAAAAAAACTGAAGAACAGGGTAAAACTTATATATATGTATCAAAGGCAATAGGCTTAGATTTAACCTTTGAAGATGTTTTACCAATTTTAGAAAAGGACAATTATAATGTAGATATTTATTTATTCCTTTCAGAAAGTAAAAATGAAAATAATATTAAAGAGCTTATTAATTATGCCAATATGACTCTTCCATTTGAAGAAATATTATGCGGTGCTGAAGGCATAGATGAAAACGATATCGCAACAGATTATAAACCAGATATATGTTTGTTTTGTATTTTAAATAATTTAAATGATTATGGTTTTGTAGACATGGATTTACCTGTTAGGGCACTTCAAGCCAGGTTTCCAAAGTGTAGGGAAGAAGCTGTGTATTATTTAAAAAAGAATAAAAGAAACTGGGACAGTGAAACGGTGAGTAAAATAAGGCAGGCCATGGAGGTTGAAACCAGCCATTCTATAAAAATAAAAATGGAAAGACTTATAGATGAAAATAAAATAAATGGAAATAAGGCAAGAGAATATACAGATATAAGGAATATAGCGGTAAAGTCCTATTTTAAAGATATTTATCTTTTTACCACTGATGTTGCTGGCGTGCTATATAGAGATACCAGTGTGGTTGAAAATAAAATAAAAATAAATGATTTGCTATATTTAAAAGCTGATGTTAATAACCCCTATGATGAAAATGCGGTTATGGTTACCAGTAATAAAGGCTATATATTAGGATATTTACCAAGGCAATTTAATAAGCAGCCTAGAAATTTACTCACTGGAGGCAAATATCTTTATGGAAGGCTGAAGGAATGCTGCCTTGAAGATAACCACCTGACAATAGATGTATATTTAAGCTATCAGGATGTGCTGGAAAGCATGGAAGATATAGTACTTGCCCTGGGACAAAAAACTAACAGCTTAAAGCAGTGATGGTAAATTTTTATTGCTTTTACAATGTTAATGTAATATAATGACATTGTAAAAAATCTAATTTAAAAGATAACATAAAGGAGAGTGCTTTATGAGCCAGGTTGTTCTAAACTAATCAACTGAATAAGTTGTTCTAAAAAATTTTAAAAGTCTGCATTGCTGTAGATTTATTTGCTGTGAAATTTTTTAGAATATTAGTTAGAACACGGATAGCATTCAACCTTTTATATATGTGAGTTTGCCGTGCCTTTGCACGGTATTTTTATGCCCAAATAGGATTTATGGGGAAATTGCATATTTATTTAGTTAAGGCTGTAGTAATATCGGTTTACTATGGCCTTTTTCGTTTATATTTATGCCTTCCGTAGTTCTAGCTTACCTTCAGATTGATTAGAAAAATTTCTTTTCACAGCGGTTAAATATTATTAAATATTTGGAGGTAAATGAAATTGAACAAAAATACTATTGAAGTTTTAGAATTTGATGAAATAAAAGAAACACTGAAAGGATACGCTTTATCAGACATGGCAAAGGATATGATGGATAAACTTGAACCATATATTGATGTTAATGTAATTGAAAGGTATATGAAGGAAACAGATGAAGCAAGGGTTATTTTAAATAGAAGCAGCAGCATACCGCTGCACAGCCTTACTGGAATAAAAAATATTAAAGATAAGTTAGGAAAAGCAATGAATCTTCTTCCAGAAGAATTGGAATCCATATGGGGTCTTCTTAGAGAAGGTAAAAAACTTAAGAGATTTATGATGAATAAGGAAAATGAGGCTCCAACTATAAGTACCTATGCATTGTCCTTATATGAACTTGATGATATAGCTGATGAAATTGAAAGACGCATTGCTCAAGGAAGGGTTATAGACAAAGCCAGCACTGAATTGTCAAGAATAAGAAAGAAGATAGCAATTATGGAGGACAGAGTTAAAAACAAGCTGGAAAGCGTGCTTAAGAATCCTAAATATAGAGATTATCTTCAGGATAACCTGGTAAGTATGAGAAATGGAAGATATGTTATTCCTATTAAAAGCCAGTATAAAAATGTGCTGAATGGAAACATTCATGACAGTTCTTCCAGCGGCTCTACAGTTTTTATTGAACCTTCAGAGGTTAAAAAAGCACAGGATGAACTGAATATTCTAAGGATCGCAGAAGAGAAAGAGGTTTATAAAATACTTTCTGCACTTACAGCAATGGTAGAAAATAATGAAAGAGAACTGTCTATTAACATTGAAACCATGGCTTATTATGATTTTATATTTGCTAAGGCAAAATACAGCAAGGCAATAGATGGCAGAAGTGTAAAGTTTAACAGAGATAACCGCATTAGCATAAACAAAGGAACACACCCTCTTCTTGGAAGAAATGCAGTGCCTTTGGATTTTAATATAGGTGAAGATTACAGAGCATTAGTCATAACAGGACCTAATACAGGAGGAAAAACCGTAGCATTGAAAACTGTGGCACTGCTTACAATGATGGCACAATCAGGACTTCATGTACCTGTTGGGGAAGGTTCTGAGTTTGCCGTTTTTGTTGATATATTGGTGGATATAGGTGATGGTCAAAGCATTGAGCAGAATTTGAGCACCTTCTCTTCCCACATTAAAAATATTATCAGCATTATGGAATGTTCGGATAAATATACCCTTGTAATTGTGGATGAAATTGGAGCAGGCACTGATCCCGGGGAAGGCATGGGAATAGCAACGGCAGTTCTTGAAGAAGTATACAAAAGGGGAGCCACCATTATTGCTACTACACATTACAGTGAAATAAAAGACTTTGCGGAAAAAACAGAGGGATTCAAGAATGGATGCATGGAGTTTGATGTGAATTTATTAAAACCTACCTATAAATTAAAAATAGGCAAGGCTGGAGAAAGCAATGCTTTTCTCATAGCCTTGAGGCTTGGCATTAACAAGGAAATAATTGAAAGAGCCCATGAAATAACTTACAAGGAGAAAAAAAAGTATCTAGACTATAACAGTGAGATAATTGAAAAAAGCATAGTTGACATGAATGCTATTAATAACCATGAGGAAGGCATTAAAAAGCTTCAGGCTTCTGAAAAAAATAAAAAGATAGCTGAAAAGCAGAAGGAAGAACCAAGATTTAAACTTGGGGACAATGTTTATGTCAGCACTATGGGAAGAACGGGTATTGTATGTGAGCTTGAAAACAGCAAGGGTGATCTAGGGGTAATGGTAATGCAAAAGAAATTCATAATAAACCACAAAAGGCTATCGCTTTATATAGAAACAAAGGAACTATATCCGGAAGACTATGACTTTGACATTGTTTTTGAAACTAAAGAAAACAGAAAGAAAAATCATATAATGAGTAAAAGGCATGTGGAAGGATTGAAGATTGAAAGGAATGAGGATGAATACAATTAATAAAAAAGTGAAACATTACTGCAACTCAACTTACACATTTATCAAAATACTAAATGCTCAACAGTTTTTGGAAATGTATAAGTTAATAGTTGAAGTTGTTTCACTATAGTTGGAGTTGTTTATCTATATTTATATAATAATTTAGAAATATGGAATCATTATTACAAAAATGTGAAGTTTTAGTAAATAAGGATTCTTAACAATGGGGCATCCCAAACATTTGTCTTTGAACTTTTTTAGGAAAACTTTTAACCACTTGTCCATAAGCATGGTCAATCATGGTTAAGAGAACATCATCTGGAATTTTATCAATATACACAGTATTCCAGTATGGCTGCTGTACAGGTGGACAATGATATCCTCTTACAACAACCCCTGGATACTGCTGTCTGAAAAAATCTCCAAATGAGGGATCACATTTTAAAGTAACTTTATAATCCTGTTTCAATGGATAAATTTGAGCAAATATTTTCTTATTTATCTTTATACAAATTGGAATATCTCCAAAGGGATAATCTATATAAGATTTATCTTTGCTGCAGCAGTATTGAATTATTTGTTCTGTGGTCATGAAGTTCACTTCCTTAGCATATTTCTATATGATCATTTTATCAGACAATGATGGTAATAGAAGTAAAATTTTAAAAATATATATTATAAAAAGGTCTTTTCAGGTGAGAATTAGTAATGCTGCGAATTGTCAATTGGAATATTTTCTACCCATGTGTATTCCTTAAATTTTCGAAAGCCAGGAAAATTTAAAGGAAAAAACAGACATTTGGGTTTCAAATCATTGGAAAGTAATTAATTGAAAAAACAAGAAAGCTGTGAGCACCCAATTCACAGCTTTTCTTTAATTAAAGGGGGACTTTAATTAACTTGTATCTTAAGATAAACATTACTTAAAATTAATGGTTGTAGCTTGTTTATCTGATTATATGTTATAATAGCTATGTGACAGTATAATGTCAAAAATAAGATATTTTTGTGAATAAATGTAGTATACTGAAATATCTATAGTAAAGGAATGGGAGCATGAAGGTTTTTAATCATAAGAATAGTGTATCTAATTTAAGAAAAAATGCTATAGAATTAGAAAAAAAATTAGGAATAAATACAAAGTCCATGGATATATCAAACAGCTGCATTGCTGGAGGTACTATTGCATTGTTATTAGGAATGGTAGCAGCACCGTTAATTATAATTGGTGCTATATTAGATGTTTTAGGCTTTTTATTAATGTTCAAAAAGAGCTATTGGAACTCATACAGATGGGATAAAGCCGTACAATTGTATTTAAAAAAGAATTATTCCCAGAGTAAAGTATATTTAGATAAATTGCCAAGTAAAGAAAAGGAAAAACCAGCCTATAGGGAAATGGTGGATTTAATAAATGGCGCCAAGAAACTTACCATATAGGAATATAAAGTACATATTTCAATTACACTTGGAATTTTATAGCCAGGCTGTGAATACAGGATATTTAGTTTATGTATAGACTAATATTCTGTATTTTTATTTATCTATAAAAATAATTTTAAAAAAATGAATTTTTGGAAGTATTGGATTTAATGGAAGTATATGTTACAATTCTTATATTACATGAGTATGATTATTAATTCAATTATAAACATAAGGGCAAAGATAGTATTTTAGGAGGTATAGTAATGAAACGAATGCCATTTAAACGGCCAACAGATCACTATGATGAAAGAGTTAGACAAATAGATGGGAAAATTTGTGAATTAATAAAACAGCGTAAAGAAATTTCAAACCAAAATCCAGGTTATCCGCCTTTTGAATACATTTCTAAATGGGCAGAAAAATTTGACATATATGAGGACTTATTAAAATCAATATTTGGTTCACTGTGGAATGAAAAAATATACAAACCTTTAGTTGAACCGAAGGAATTTCTAAGAAATTTACCAGTATTAAAGTCAGTTGAAATAAATAATAGATTTTTTTCCATAATTTCTATCCGTCAATACTCTAACTCCAGTATTGTAAATTTTAATATAGATTGGGATAGTACAAATGAATCATCAGATCATCAGTCGCAGCACCCTCATTTTGAATTATTTATTGGTGAAAAATATGATTGCCGAATAACTGACGGAGTAGGTGGAGATGGACATTTTCACTATAACTTTATTGTATCACCACCACTACCAGATAATCTTTCTGGAATTGAATTTATTTTTAAAGAGTATAATCCACCATTTAGTAATAAACCAATAGGTAAAAATATTGTAATACAATTGTAGTAAATTAGAAAGAATTTATTAATAGAACAAAATGGGAGAGGTAATCAATGAAAATCGGGTGTAATTTGTCAAATGAATTAATAGAATTGATAAATGAAAAAAAGGTGTCAGTAGATTATGTGAAAATTTCTTTGTCAAAATTAGATGAAGTGTTACCACAAGAGTATAAGAATTATGGCAGGTTATTATTACATGGTGTTGGACAAGATATATCTCAGCATACTGGTACAGCACAAGTGCAGCACATAGATTGGGAACGACTTAACGCGCAAATTGATTTTTGTAATTGTAAATTTATTGGAGTGCATTGTGCAACATACCAAGCAGATTGGGTAGAAAAGGAAGTATCTTATAAAATGGTAAAGAGTCGCATGGATTCATTTATTAAGCTGTGGAAGGAAAAGATAAATGCGGAATTATTGATTGAAAATGTACCATACTCTCAATACTATGAAATGAACAACCCTAAAACTATCAAACACTCTGTCTCTCCTAGATTAATAAATGAGTTTTTCTTGAAAATGAGATAGGACTGATACTTGATATAGCACATGCAAAAGTAGTTGCCAGTGGTTTAAATATGCCGGTGAGAGATTACATAAAAGCGTTAACCTTAGAAAAAGTTAAAGAAATTCATACAGTAGGAACTAAAATGACTGAGGTTGGATTAAGAGATAATCATTTAGAAATGAATGAAGAAGATTATGAAATTTTAGAATTTGTATTAAGTATCACAAAACCTGACATAGTTACATTAGAATATGGAGGCTTTGGAGAACATTTTGCATGGAGAAGTAATAAAGCAGCGATAGAAAGACAATTGAACAGAATAAATTTACTGGTAAATAAGAAGAAGTAAAGAGAAAATATGCTCTGGAATATTCAATAATCATGAAAGATTTTATGATTAAGTTTTGAATAAAAAAAATATTGTTCAATTTATTAATTAAATATGATAAATTCTGAGCTACATTATGGCTCATTTTTTTTAATTTTTAAAACCGTTTTATGATTTCTGATGTCTAATAGATGTAAAATGTAAATTACATGTAATTTAAAGTTTAAGGGGTTTAATTATGAATATTGAAGATAAAGTGAAGCTGGCAATAACAGGGGATGAAAAAGCTTTTGAATATCTTGTGGAAATTAATAAAGAGGGTCTTTATAGAACTGCTTTTGCCTATGTGAAGAATGAGCAGGATGCTCTGGATATAGTGCAGGAAACGGTTTATAAGGCTTATATATCCATAGATAAGTTAAAGAAACCAAAGTATTTTAAAACATGGTTAATCAGGATACTTATTAATAATGCTATAAGCTTTATAAATAAGAGAAAAAAGGTAGTGTATATAACAGATGTTATGCCAGGTGACTCAAATCTATACGAAGGCAATTTAGTAGATGAAAAGCTTGATATTTTAAATTCCGTTGAAAAGCTGGAAGATAAATATAAGAATGTGGTAGTACTTAAGTACTTTCAGGATCTTACCATTACTGAAATTTCTGAAGTGCTTCACTGCCCCCCAGGTACAATAAAAACTTATCTTAATAAGGCTTTAAAAAAGCTAAGATTATTTATGAATGAGGAGATAGTTTAGTATTATGGATAGTTTAGATAATCTAAAAAGTGAAATTAAAGTTCCAGAAGGAATAGATCTAGCAATCAAAAGAGGCATCGAAAGAGGTAAAAAAGAGAAGAAATTAAAAAAATGCCAAAAGACATACAAAAAGGCAGCAGCTGCAGCTGCAATTCTTTTCGTTATAGCTTCGGCAGGGATTATACGTCCAGACATGGTGAAGGCAATTCCAGGTGTACAATCAATATTTAACCTAATAGGCTACGGAAATACGGGGGAGAGTTTTGAGAGATTTGAACAATTTTCAACCAGTGTTAATAAATCTGTAGAAAAGAATGGAGTAAAGATAACTATAAACGAAATAACTATTGATGATAATACCCTGGCAATCACTTCCACTGAAGAGGGTAAGAACCTTAAAGAAAATGTGGGCTATATGGGGGAAATAATGCTTAATGGTAAGTTGATTAGAAGCCGCAGCAGTAAGGATAAAAAAGTTGATGATAACACTCTTACAACTGTAACCTATGCAAATATTTCAGACTTGGGCCTCACCGATGCTGTAAATGTTGAATTAAATGTTGTGTGGTTTGGAGATGTAAAAGGTCCCTGGGATTTCAAATTTAAGGTTTCTAAAAGTGATAAACCCACAAATTCTAGAGTAGTCAACTTGGATAAAACAATAAAGATACCGAACAGTACACTTAAAATCCATAATATAGTAATAAGCCCTTTAGGGAACACATTGAATTATTCTGGTATTTATAATAAAACTAATGAAAGTATGAGAAATGGCATTTTAGACTTTATAGTAATGAATGATAAAGGTAAAATACTAGAAACAAAGTCTGGAGATTCTTCATCAAATAAGGAAAAGTATGATGGGAAGATAGAGATACTTAATGACTTAACCGACGTGAAGTCATTAACCGTAATTCCTATATTTAAACAGTGGGGAATTAAGATGTTGGATATAAATAATATCTCTTATCCAATACTACAAACTACAATAAACAGTACAAATTTCAATCTCCCTCAGGAAACCATAACAAAGAGCAGACCAGTAACAGCCAAGGAAAAGTCAGATGGATATGCTCTTGATAATGTTACACATGTACTCAATATAGATAAAGCCAGAGAATTTTCAACCATAGATAAATTAGTGAACCAGGTAATAAAGGTTGGAACTAATAATGATGTTCTAATAAAAAACATTGAAGCTTCAGAAAATGAAACCAAGTTTACATTAAAGATAGAAGGAAACGGTGCATATCCCTATAGAAATATCGATGCGGCAGTTATTATGGATGAAAACTATAATGATATTGAAAGAGCAGAGAATGGTGAAACAGCTATCCTGGAAAACGCTGATGAGAAAATTGTATCCATAAAACTGCCTCCAATTGACAAATCAAAGAAATATAAACTAGCTCTTCCTATTATAGATGAACCTGAAATTCAACAACAATATAAAATAAAAATTGATTTAACTAAATAGTATAGGAGAGCCTTAACTATGAAAAGAAAAGCTGTGAACACAATTCACAGCTTTTCTTTAATTAAAGGGGGACTTTAATTAACTTATCTATGGTTTAATAATAAATAAAGTATGTTACAGTATTATGACAAAAGTAAGATATTTTTGTTAATAAATGCACTATATTTAAAAAAAGAAATTCACTTAATTACTCCCCTGAGAATATGCTGGAAATGAAGAGATTTTTTAATGGAGGTATTTGTGTGGGATACTACATTATGGTAGAACCAAATGTAAAAATCTATGTAGAGGATATTAATCCAGGTGGAAAGGAGACAATCTTATTTATACATGGTTGGCCTGCAAATCATAAGTTATTTGAATATCAATTTGATAAACTTCCAGAAATGGGATTCCGATGCATTGGAATAGATATAAGAGGGTTCGGTAATTCAGATAAACCCTGGACAGGGTATTCCTATGATCGATTGGCAGACGATATTCGATGTGTAGTTGAAACACTTAGACTGCAAAATTTCACACTGTCTGGGCACTCTGTAGGGGGAGCAATTGCTATTCGATACATGGCCCGTCATAATGGATATGGAGTATCCAAGCTTGCCCTTTTTGCCGCTGCTGCTCCTAGTTTTACAAAACAACCTGGCTTCCCTTATGGTTTAACTAAAGAAGAGGTAACTAAAATTATTCAGGATACCTATAATGACCGCCCTAAAATGCTGCAGGGATTTGGAGATATGTTTTTCTTTCAGTACTTGACAGCACCTTTCTCAGATTGGTTCTTCCAACTGGGACTGCAGGCAGCAGGTTGGTCTACAGCGAAGCTTGCCGCTTCCCTTAGAGACGAAAACTTGTTTTCTGATCTTGGGAAAATATGCGTTCCTACTTTAATTCTACATGGTATTCATGACAAAGTTTGCCCATTTCAATTAGCTGTGGCTCAGAAAGAAGGAATTAAAAACTCCAAACTTGTGCCCTTTGAAAACAGCGGTCATGGATTGTTCTATGAACAGAGGGACAAATTTAACGAGGAATTGATGAAATTTATTGAAGAATAGAGTTTTTGACGTGTTATTTTTTTATATTATAGAAAACTATATATGATTAATATTGCAACATTTAATTGGTGCAGAATTAATTTAATTTTGCACCATATTTTATAATGCAGTAATATATGTTTTATACTGATTAGTAAGTTTTTGCAACAATTAAGAGGAAGACTTTTATTATTTTAATGGCTGCAAAAATATAATAATATATATTCAAGGATGTGATAAAGTTGCTCCTTACAGAGAGACAAAAGTTTATTTTAAAAGATTTGCTAAATGAAGAAAAAAGTATAACAGCAAAAACATTAGCCCAAAGATATAATGTTTCCTTAAGAACCGTAAGATATGATTTGGAAAATGTAGAATATTGGCTTAATGAAAAAGGAATAACTCTTATAAAAGTTCCTAGAGTTGGCATTATGGTTAAAGATAAGGCCGAGGCACTAAAAGCTATTCAAGGCATGAACTTTAATGCTAATGAGGTTTTATTTTCATCAAAGGATAGAGAAAATATAATACTTCTTAAACTGATTCTTACAGATAAACCTTTGATTTCTGAAAAGCTTGGTGAAGAACTTTATGTATCAAGGAGTACTATAATAACTTCAATTAAAAAAATAAACGAGGAGTTGAAGGAGTATTTCATTTACATTGAAGGCAAAACCAATCATGGATTTCTGCTATCAGGAGAAGAAAAAGATATTAGACGTTATATTATGGGGACTTTTGCCCCTTTTATAGTAAATACCTATAAAGAAAAACTCTTTAGTATAAGTGAAGGATTGTTTACCATTGAAGAAATTAATATGGCAGATAATGCAATTCTTTTACTTAGGAAATATGCAAATATGAGAATTAATGATGCAGCGTCTCAAATACTGAAATTTAAAATTATTTCATTGATAAGAAGAATAAAATGTGGAAATATTTTACCAGTTGGTCAGGAGGAGATAACCAGATATAAGACTACAAAAGTATATGCTGAAGCAAAAAGTGTATATATGGCTTTTGTTGACAATTATGATCTGCCTTACGAAGAGGGGGAGATTGCATATCTTTCATACATAATACTGACTGAAAGCGTAGATATAAATCCAGTGAATGAAACAGATTTTAATGAGGAAAAGCTTTTAAACGTGGTTGCTGAAATTGTAAATGCAGCATTTAACCAATTAAATATTAGAGAATCGGAAATTGAAACACTTTCCAAAGAATTATTTTCTCATCTAAAGATAACATTAAATAGATTTGAGTTAAATATAATTAGCGAAAATCCAATCCTAGAGCAAATTAAGGCAAAGTATGGAGATGTATTTGGGGTAGTAAAAAAAGCTTCTGTAGTTTTTAAAAATGAGTATGGATTTGAATTAAGCGAAGATGAAATAGGGTTTATAACGATGTACTTCCTTAAATCTCTTGAAAAGAGTAAAACTCACATCAAAAAAAATATTGTAGTAGTATGCAATACAAGCAGGGGAACCTCAAAGCTTCTGGCTACTAGGATTAAAAATAATATTCCTGAAGTAAATATTAAGAATATCGTATCAATAATTGATATAGAAAATGACAAGGAACTATTAGATGATATTGATCTTATAATCAGCACCATAAAAATTAACAATATAGGGAAGCCAACTATAACGGTGAGTCCAATCATCACAAACTATGAGCTCACTAAGATAAGAGATTTTCTCTATGTTAAGGAGGAATATGTTTCAGAGGGAAAAGATGAAGAAAATTATATAGATGACACACTTACCAGCATAATAGAAAAATATACACAAAAGAAAAATGTAGGTAAGCTTCATAGAGAAATAATGAGCCTTATGGGATCTTACTCCAATAATATCATGAGTGATAAAGAAAAAGACAATTATTCAATGCAGGCAGAGATTACAGGATTAATACTGATTGAAATTTCGGACATGATATTAAAGCTTTATCCAAATGGTGTAGATGAAGAAGAATTTAAAAAGGTTTGCGGAATCATCATTCACATAGTAATGGCTATACCAAGATGGCAAAATGGTGAGTATAATCCCGAAAAGAATATAAAAGGTTATGAACAAATGTACCCTGAAAGATTTAAAATCATTGAAGAAACTTTCAACAGAATTTCTGATAAATATAAAATTTTTATAAAAAGAACAGAGATTGTTGCAATACTAAGATACATGATCTAAGAAAGGAGAAAAGCATGAAATCACTTTTAATTAAAAATGGCAGGCTTTTATCAATAAAGGACGGGTATCATTATGATAAGCTGGATATTTTTATTGAGAATGGACAGATAAAAGAAATTGGAAAAGGACTTTATAAAGAAGGAGCAGATGTTTTAAAGCTGGAAGGGGAAATTGTTGCCCCAGGATTCATTGACATACATACCCATTGCTATAAAGGAAAGTCTAGTATAGGTACTGAAGCTGACATTATAGGGGTTCAAAGGGGAACAACCACTATTTTTGATGCTGGTACCTCTGGAGCTTTAAACTATGATGATTTCAAAGAAAATACAATTAGAAAATCAAAAACACATATCTATACTTTTTTAAATATATCAAACTGGGGCCTTAATAATCCAGGTGAATTAAGTAATTTAAATGAAATAAATGAAGAAAAAATTCTAGAGAAGGTTCAGGAGAACAAAGAAAACATTCTTGGAATAAAAGTAAGGGCAAGTGCTTCAGTTGTAGGAAAGAATGGTATTATTCCAATAGAAATTGGAAAGAACATCGCCAAAAAGGCGGGACTTCCGCTTATAGTGCACATTGGTAATTATCCTCCAACGGTAGAGGAAGTATTAAAGTTATTGGAAAGCGGGGATATAGTTACTCATTCTTATCATGGTAAGAAGAATGGGCTTTTCAATGAAGATGGGACATCAAAAGAAATGACTTTAGAAGCAAGAAAAAGAGGAGTGAGGTTTGATGTGGGTCATGGAAGTGAAAGCTTCAGCTTTAGTACTTTTAAAAGGGCTTTAAGGAATAACTTCACACCAGATTTTATAAGTACAGATCTTTATCATAAAAATATGATTGAGCCGGTTGGAAGTTTATTAAATGTAATTACAAAGATGGTTGCTTGTGGAATGACTATTGAAGATTGTGTGAAAAAGGTGACCTATGATGTGGCTGAATTCTTTAATCTTAATAATATTGGAAGTCTGAAAAATAATGCCATTGGAGACTTTACTATATTTGATGTTAACGAATGTAATACAGTTTTAAAAGATTCTTATGGAGCAGAGCAAGAAATTAAGAAGAGGTTGGTACTAAAATATGTGGTTGTCTCGGAGGGAAGAAATAGTGAAGTGCTTAGGACTAGTGAAAGATAAATTAAATTTGAGTGATACTGAGATAGAAAAAGTAAGAGAAGATATAGAACATGTTGAAAAAGTTTTAGAGAAACATAATATAAATTTTCAAGATACATTTGAAATTGCGTTTTACAATCATATAATAAGTTTTATTTCAAGAGCAAAAATAGGAGAATTTATAGCTCCAATTGAAGATGATATGATTTCAGAAATTTCAACAGAGGCAATTGATATAGCATCGGAAATGATAAAAGAAATATTTTTAAAGTATAAGAGAAACGTCAATAAATCAGAGATTTATCTTGTTGCAACGCATATTCAGATTGCAATGAATAATAAATAATAAATTATTAGGAGGATAAAATATTATGAGTAAGGAGATACTTGTTGTTATTGGGCATAGGCTGGGAAAAGGACAAAATGTAGCAAAAGGTGTAGAAAAAGCAGGGGGAAAAGCTATAGTAATTCCAGGAATGGCAGCAGACATGAAACTAGGAGATGTAATGCACGAAAATAATGCAGATATAGGTATAAGTTTTTGTGGTTCAGGTGGAGCTGGTGCATTGATGGCAGCTAATAAATATGGCTATAAAGGCAAACATCATCTAAGGTCAGTGGATGCAGGAGTAACTGCTATAAAAGAAGGATACAAGGTATTAGGCTTTGGATTTTTAGATGTTGAAGAATTAGGAGAAAGAATTGTCAAGGAATATAAGAAACTAAATGAGTGTGAGTAATATGGAAAGAACAAGTTCTATGTTTGAAAAAGAAGTAACAATTACTTTAAGTGCAGCAGGTAAAAATAAAACTGAAGCTGTAGGAAATATATTTTCTCTATTAAGGAAAGGTATATACAAGGAAGTGCCTGGAATTGTTGTACAGATGGAGCCTATAAACTTTTTTGTAGATAACATTGATGTTAAGAAATATACTGAAAGATTTTTGTTTCTTTTCATGCCAAGGGAAAAAGAAGAAGTTAAACTTACGGCCACAGTTGTAGTTAGTGTGAAATATGTATACTTTAAATAAAATTATAAAAATGGAGGGATAAAAGATGTTTATAATTATTATTAAATCCATAATAATCGGTATTCTTTTAGGCGGTGCTGTTTCCGCAGGTGCGGCAAGAATGTTTCATGCTCCTGAAACTCAGGGCCTAGGTGCTTTCAGAACATTAGGTGAATTAAATGCCTGTAATGGGGACCCGGTAGCACATTTTTCATTTGGATTAGGATTTTTATTCAATTCGGCTGCTTCCACTGTAGCCTCAGGAGCGCTTACTCAGGATGTAGCCCATAGAGTAATTCCAAACTGGGCTGCAGCAATACTTCTTCTCAGAAACAAAAATGTTGAAGAAACGCTACATAATCCTAAGAAAATGATGATTGCAGGAGCGGGAGTTGGTGCAGTAGTAATAACATTTTTAAATACTATTTCTTCTGCAGTACCAGCAAAACTTTCAACAATTGCAGGAAAAGTTTTGACTCCAGCAGCAAATTTGATGATCAATCCTGTTATGCCTATTATATTCTGGCTTGCAGCTATGGATGCAGGTAAGATTACGGGAATATGGGCTACTGTATTGGGTGGTGTTTCTCATATGGTGACTGGTAATGCTACACCAGGTATAGTTCTTGGCATTTTAGTTGGACAAACTGTTGAAGAAAATGGGTATAAAAATAAAGCATCACAGGTACTAATAGTTGTAGTAGTGATAATGTTTATTGCTATTGCATATTTTAGGGGATTCTTTAAGAATTTTGGATTGTAGATCAAATAAGTTTATAAGGAGTAGATGATCATGGAAGATAAAAGAGAGTTAAATAGTTTATTATTTAAGGATAGTATTTTCCCACTTATAGTAGGTATAGCTTGTGCAGCTATATTTGCAGGAACTCATATGTATATAGTTTACCATACAGGAGCGTTTAATGAAATATATATAGTTCAGATGCTTGACAAGGGACTTAAGGGCGGTGACTATGCGGCTGCTGCAGGATTTTCCACAGGTTTTTTACTTGCAAGAATTTTGGAGGGACCTCTTGTTGGTATCTTAGATATAGGTGGATCTTTATTAACAGGAGTTGGCATAGGTATTCCAGCGCTTATGATGGCGTCAGGAATTCAGGCTCCAATTAAAAGCTTCCCATTAGCATTATTAACTGGTTTGGGAATAGGAGTTGTAATTGGTTTAATAATAATTTTAATAAGAAAACTTGTTCCAAACGGAATTGCAGCCGGAGGAACTGATATTATGATGGGTGCTGGAAATGCTACAGGAAGATATCTTGGACCACTTATAATGTTATCAGCTATTCAGTATGGAATCCCAACCGGAATAGGAGCTATCATTGGTGGTGCTATATTCTACAAACTAGATAGACCTATAGCAGGTGGGGCAATACTTGGAGCTATGATTGCAGGAGGAATTTTTATAAAATAGTATTAGTGAAGGTGAAAAAATGAACATATATGAAAATATAGGATTAAAAAGAGTAATAAACGCATCTGGAAGAATGACAGCATTAGGAGTATCAACTTTAAGCGATGAAGTTGCAGAAGCAGCAAAACAAGGCGGACAAAATTATGTAGTTATCGATGATTTGATTGACAGAGCAGGTGAGATAATATCAAAGTATACTGGAGCCGAAGATTCATGTGTGACATCTTCTGCATCAGCAGCAATAGTTCTTTCTTTGGCAGGACTTATTACAAAAGGGAGATTAGACCTTTTGGAAAGATTACCTTTAAGTGAAGGACTTAAAAATGAAGTCATAATTCAAAAGGGGCATGCTATTAACTACGGCGCGCCGCAAACTACTATGATAAGATTAGCTGGAGGAATACCAGTAGAAGTAGGATATTCAAATATAGTGGAAAAAGAGCACATAGAAAATGCAATAAATGATAAAACCGTAGCATTGATGTACGTTAAGTCTCATCACTGTGTTCAAAAAGGTATGGTTTCATTAGAAGGCATGATTGATATTGCACATAGACACAATCTTCCTATACTTGTTGATGTTGCAGCAGAGGAAGATTTAAGAATATACATTAAAAAAGGGGCAGATCTTGTGGCATATAGCGGAGCAAAAGCTATAGAAGCAACAACATCAGGATTTGTAACCGGTAAAAAAGAATATATATCCTATGCCAAGAAACAGTATAAAGGTATAGGCAGAGCTATGAAGGTAGGAAAAGAAAATATCATGGGATTACTTAAGGCTCTGGATATATATGAAAACAAGAATAAGGAAATGGAACTTGAAAGACAGTTAAAAATTGTAGAGTATGTTGTAAATGAGATTAACAAAATAAATGGATTTGAAGCAGATATTATAGTAGATGAAGCAGGAAGGAAAATATATAGAGCAGAAGTAAAGGTAAAAGAAGAGGTCATAGGATTAAATGCAAAAGAACTTATGCAAAAACTTAATGAGGGTAATCCATCAATACATGGTAGAAAGCATAGAGTTAACTTGGGATATATAACATTTGATCCAAGACCTATGATTGATGGGGACAAGGAAGCAATTGTAGCCAGGTTAAAAGAATTTGCAAAGGAGAGATAATTATGGTAGGAAAAGCAATTAATTTTTATAAGAATAAAGTAGCAATAAATGTTTTGGCAAAAGATATAGAAAATGCAAAAGAAGTTGTAGAAGCTATAGATTGTCATGTTGCTGTAGGTGTTTTATCAAAACAATTTATAACAGCAGAAGAGGGAATAGTAGAGGTTAACAAGTGGCTCAGTGAAATTCCTACTGTTTCCGTGGGTTTGGGTTCAGGAGATCCGATGCAATGGAAAAAGGCTGCTAGGATAGCAGCCGCAACTGACCCTGGACACGTTAATGAAGTATTTACAGGGGCACCAGTAGCAGCTGGAATGCTAATAGCTAACAATGCTAAAAATACAATGATAAATTCACTTATTAGCCCAACAGGTATTGTAGGAAAAGTTAAAATTTCTACTGGGCCTTTAAGCCAAGATGGAGAAGATGCCATTGTTAATGTAGAAACTGCTGTGCTTATGCTTAAGGATATGGGAGTTCATGCAGCTAAGTTTTTCCCTATGGGAGGACTTAAGTCAATAAATGAACTTAAAGCATTAGCAGATGCTTGTGCAAAGTATGATTTGCCAAGCCTTGAACCCACTGGTGGAATTACAGTTGAAAATTTTAGAGAAATTCTCAAGGTTTGTCTAAACTCAGGAGTTAATAGAATTATGCCGCATGTATATAATTCTATAATAGACAAAGAAACTGGAAAAACTAAAGTTGAAGATATAAAAAAACTTTATGAAATAATAAAGGAATTGGTTTAGAAGTAAATAAAGGACTTAATTAGATTTGTTATAAAAGTCTAATTAAGTCCTTTTTAATTGATTAAAAGAAAGATATTAATGCAAATAGAAATTTTTAGAATAAATTTTGAAAAGGAGAATGAATTATGATTCCTATAAATGTAGTGGAGTATATAAAAAGTATTTGTGAATCACAAGCAGATATGATATCAGGAGGTGTATTATATTTAACTAGTGATAAATATGCTTTTAACTGGAGAAAAATTTCTAATGAATTTGACTTGGATTTATTTCAAGTTGATGAAAAATTGAATTCCAACAGCATAACTGTTAGGGCTATGGAAGAAAATAAAACAATTATTGAAAGTGTTCCAATGTCCTTATATGGAATAAGATTGAAAATCATGGCAGAACCAATAGTAAATGATGAAGGAATAGTAGTGGGAGCATTTTCTGCTATATTTCCAGTGGTACATCCAATAGTAAAAGTATTTAAAAATTTTGCACCTATTTTATCTGAGATGTTTGCAGATGGTGTTGTAATGTTAACTACTGATTTGAATAAAATTATAGATATACAGGATTCAGATGGCCTCCAGTTACCTCAATTAAAGTCTGGAGATTGTTTTAAAGAAGATACTACAGTAGCTAAGGTGATTAAAACCAGAGAACCTGTTTCTGAAGAATATGATGATTCAAAATATGGTGTTCCAGTTACAGAGGTATCCCATCCCCTGTTTAGTGAAGATACTGGCGAAATTGTTGCAACTTTTACTTTGATTATTCCTAAAGCCACAGCCGAAAATTTGAGAGAAATGTCTAAAAGTCTAAAAAATGGACTTATAGAAATAGCTTCTACTATTGAAGAGTTGGCGGCTTCAGCATCCACAATACACGCAAATGAGCAGGACCTTAATAACAGTATTGTTGAAATAACAAGCTTATCACAAGAAATAAATGAGATATCCTCATTTATTAAGGAAATAGCAGACGAAACTAAGATGCTTGGTTTAAATGCAGCGATAGAAGCTGCAAGAGCAGGTGAGGTAGGAAGAGGCTTTGGGGTTGTAGCAGATGAAATTAGAAAGCTATCTGAGCAATCTAAGAGTACTGTCCCCAAAATTGAAAAGTTAACCTATAAGATTATAGATAAAGTAAATGAATCCAGTGAAAAGAGTCAAAGCTCCTTGTCTTCAAGCCAGGAACAAGCGGCTGCTACCGAAGAGATAACAGCAAGCATTGAGGAAATTACATCTATGGCAGAAAATTTAAATCTAATTGCTATTAATTTATAGGTTTATTTGCATGAAAAATAAATATAATATTTTAGTAGATGTCACTGTGGGAACATATAGCATCCATGGCACTAAAAAACCGTTAACTATTAATAATATATTTTGAGTGTATAAAATACACACTCCTTGTCCAAAATTAAGATGGTAAGGAGGTAATCCAATGGAGAAATTAAATAGTATAAAACATAATTTTTTTAGAATAGGTACATACTTAATGGGGTTTGTATTGGCAATTTTAATTTACTTTAATAATGTTAGCAAAGCTATAACCATTATTTCAATGACGCTAATTATTGTTTTAATTATTTCTTCACTGATTGAAATAAGTCAAGTTAAGATTTCTTTATCAAGTGCACATATTTTAACAATTATAAAAACCGCGATTGAAGGCTTATTATTAATCTTATTATGTATTGCTTGCCTATTTATTATAACTTTATTTTCAGGCTATATATCAGTATTATTAAATGGGTATTTTAATATTGATACAAGAAGCTGGCTTGGGTTCATTGGAGCATTCCTATCAGGAATGCTTGGAGTTTTTGGTGGATCGTTAGGGGTAATGATCTTTAGTAAAGCAAACATACTGAATTATAGCAATAAGGAAAAATAAACAGTAAGTGCCACTTTGATACAGATGTATGAGTTCCACAGAAAAATAACAATAAGATACGTGATTCATCCATTTGTTCCCAAGAGAATATGCTAATGATGAAGAGATTTTTTAATGGAGGTATACATTACGGTAGAACCAAATGTAAAAATCTATGTAGAAGATCTTAATCCAGGTAGAAAAAAGACAATCTTATTTATACATGGCTGTCCTGTAAATCATAAGTTATTTGAATATCAATTTGATCAGCTAACGATCGCCCTAAAATGCTGCATGGATTTGGAAATATGTTTTATTTCAGTACTTAACAGGACCTTTCTCAGATTGGTTCTTCCAACTGGGACTTCAGGCAGCAGGCTGGTCCACAGCGAAGCTTGCCACTTCGCTTAGAGATGAAAACTTGTTTTCTGATCTTGGAAAAATATGTGTTCCTACTTTAATCTTTCATGGGATTCATTACAAAGTTTGTCCATTTCAATTAGCTGTGGCACAGAAAGAAGAAATTAAAAACTCTAAACTTGTGCCATTTAAAACAGCGGTCACGGATTGTTCTATGAACAGCGGGATAAATTTAACGAAGAATTTATGAAATTTATAATAAAGTCCTGAGATAAAACTGTTGACTACAACTAAAAACAACTTTATAATTTGTATATAGTTGTGAAAGTTGGTGATTAAGTTGTCAAAGCCTTTGAATATTGAAAGAAGAACTAAAATTGCTCAATTAATTATGCTAAAAGGAAGTATATCCATCAAAGAATTAGCTAAAGAATTTAATGTTTCTACTGAAACTATTAGAAAAGATTTAATATCATTAGAAAAGAATAATATTATTAATAAAGGTCATGGCGGAGCCACTATATCGGCAAACTATGTAGAGAGCCACTTTGATGAAAAAATGATGAAAAATATACATATTAAATCAAGAATTGCACAGAAAGCTGTCGAAATGATACCGAAAAATGGTGTTGTTATTTTAAATACTGGAACTACGGTTTTACAAATTGCAAAGTTATTAAATCTTAAAAGTAATTTAGTAATTATTACAAGTTCATTAGTAGTAGCAGAAGCTTTAGAAAATACTCAAAATCAGCTTCTTGTAACTGGTGGAGAATTACGTAAAAAGAGTATGTCCTTTGTTGGTTATTGGACAGTTAATGCTATTGAAAGTATACAAGCTGATATAACATTTATAGGCTGCGATGGATTCCATGCAGATGGTCCTTGTACTAGATCCTATAGAGAAGTAGAAGTTAACCAGAGAATTATAGAGAATTCTAAACAGGTTGTTTTAGTAACTGACAGCACAAAATTTAATATGCATGGTTTATATCGATTTGCAACTTTTGATCAAATTGACCATTTAATAACTGACATGAATATTGAACAGCAGCGAATTGAATTACTTCCATCAAACATTGAAGTCAGTATGGTATAATCCTTTTGCTTTTAAAAATACTATGAAAGGTCGCTTAAAATAAATAGAATAAGTTGCTTATTACGAAAAAAATCCAATATACTTCTGCTTGGAGATGATGAATAATTGATTTTCACTAATGGAAACATAATTATAAGATGTAATACAGATAGGAGATGCGGCAATGTCAAATATTATATTATTTATTTTAATTGGATTATTAGCAGGAGTTTTAAGCGGATTTCTTGGAATAGGCGGGGGAGTAGTTATTGTGCCGGCCCTTGTATATATTTGCGGATTCAGTCAGTTAAAGGCACAGGGTACCTCTCTTGCTATTTTGCTGCCTCCAGTGGGAATTTTAGCTTTCATGGAATATTATAAAAATGGAAATGTGGACGTTAAGGCAGGTTTAATAATAGCAGCTGCTCTTGTTTTGGGCTCCGCGGCAGCAGGCAGATTTGCACAAAATATTTCTCCCAGCTTATTGCGAAAGGCATTTGCAGTTTTTATGATTATAGTATCTATAAAGATGTTTTTTAGTAAATAGAAATTTCTTTTACTTGATAAAGAAAGTTAGTTTAAAAGTCTAATCTCTATTTAAGCTTAAAATCATCACAAATAACCTCTTCTTGCATAGTATAGAGTAGGACAAGTCCTACAATAAGAAAAAATAAGGAGAGGATAAAATTGCCTATAATGCAAACTCAAGATTTAATAAATGCTGCTCTTAGTGTGCGCAGACCGCTAAGGGTCACTAATACAAATGATAATGGAGCAGGTTCACTTCGTCAAGTTATCAGTACGGCAGTGGCTGGTGACATTATTGTTTTTGATGATACAATCCTACCGGGTACCATTATATTAACCAGTGGGCCAATAACTATTAATAAAGCCTTAACCATTAATGGTCCTGGTGTGGACATGCTAACAATCAGTGGTAATAACAATAGTCGTATCTTCATTATTAGCGGCGCTGCAGTAACAATCAGAAGTATAAACTTTGTAAATGGTTTCGATAATGTAGGAAACGGCGGTGGAGCCATCTTGAATGAGAACGGCGCCACACTCACCGTGAGAAACAGCAGGTTCAATAATAATAATGCTCCTATAGTGGGCGGTGCTATAGCCAATACGGCTTCCACTGCCAATATAGAAAACAGCACTTTCTCTGAGAATAGTGCTAATTTCAGCGGTGCTATTGGAAATCTTTCCGGTACAGTGAATCTTAGAAACAGTACGCTGTCTAACAACAGTGCTGCTGTTAATGGCGGTGCTTTTGCAAATGATGGTACAGCCAATATTTTAAACAGTACCTTCACAAATAATATCGCGGGCAATAATGGCGGCGCTTTTGCAAATCAGGGAATAGCCACCATTATAAACTGCACATTTATTAACAACATTGCTGGTAATAACGGCGGTGCTGTAGCAAATATTAATTCTGGCACAATTACCATTTTTAACAGCATTTTCACTGGCAACTTCGCTGCTAACAGAGGGGGTGCTGTAGCCAACGTTGATTCAGGTACAATTAGTATTACAAACAGTACCTTCACCAACAATATAGCCGGCAATAATGATGGAGCTATAGCCAACATTGATGCAGGTACAGTGAATACTGTAAATAATACCTTCACTAATAACATCCCTTAGAACTAAAGGGAGAATAGATATAAAGGCGGTCAATTTCGGCCGCCTCTTTATTTAAGTTTATTATCAACAGTTTTGTAATCGTTTACTATCAATTAATGAACAGTACATTGCACCAGTCCATAATGCCATGGAATACTGTAGGTGCGGCAATGGAATTGTATTTTGTGTACATAAAATTAAAAACAACATGCCAAACCATTGTGCTTATAAGATTTATATAATGACTTTCAATATATGCTAACATCCCCATATTTACTGCATACATTTGAAATGGAACATGAACGGACATAAACATAAATCCTGTCAAAATCACAGCCCATACAGGATTTTTTATAATGCCGTAAATTCTTGTTTGAATAAATCCTCTGAAAATAATTTCTTCCACCAGTGCTATAACGAAAAAGTAATAAAGAAAGTTTTTAACTAGAATTGGGATAGCGTTGAAACTGTATTTTCCTGAAATTCCTATGATTAGATTGACCATAAAAAGAATTGCTGATAGGGCAAGACCTAAAAATATAGACTTAAATAAATTCTTTTTTGTAAAACCAAGGGTTGCAATGGATTGTTTTCGAAATAATGCACATACTATGCAGAGAACCGCTAAGAAAAAGTTAAGCTGGTAGCCTAAATATAAATTTTTTTCAGCATATAGTACACCCATTACATGATAAATAATCATAACTAAAATGTAAATCATAATGGCTAAAGCACCATCCCACTGGTGATATCTTTTGATCATATCCTTATATTCTTCATCAGTTCTAAAAAAAGCTTTTATCTTATCCATAATTAGCCTCCATTAGAAAAAATTAATAACATTTATACTATTATTATACAACTTTGCATCAAATTACTCCACTAACTTTGAATAATAAAAGATAATATTCAAAATATTTTAAACATTTATTGATTTATTCCAATAAATGGAATATAATAATATTATAATAAATGCAAACGATTGCGCAAATTAAGGGGTGAATAATGTGAAGAAGTTTAGAAAAATTCTAAGCTTGGCAATTACTTTTCTTTTTCTAGTATCTCTTGTTCCTAGACTAGGAATAAAAGTCAGTGCAGAAGATGCACAGATGCCTGCAGCAGATAACATGGCTGTTCTGGTAGGAGACTTTGTTAAAAACCAGGGACTAGGTAATGATTGGGATCCCAATAATACTGGCACTATTATGAAGGAGTACAGTAAAGGGGTTTATGAGTCAGCAGTAAATTTTACAGCAGCAGGAACTTATCAGTACAAAGTAGCTTTTAATGGACAGTGGGATAATCCAAAAGCATTAGGAGACAATGGCAATAATAAATTTTTAAATGTTACAGCACCAGGAGAAGTTATCTTTAGGGCAGATGCTGTTGCTGGTAAAGTATATGACTCAATAAATGATCCTGGACAGTTCAAAAACAGTGCAACATTGACAGGGTCTTTAGGCAGCGTGATAAGTGGAGCACCAGATTGGAATCCAGCCGACTCTGCCTACGACATGGATTATATTGGAGGGGGCTTCTACAAAAAGACCTTTCACTTAAATAGCGGCAGCTTTGAATACAAGGTAGCCTTCAATCATGCATGGGGAAATGGAGAGGTTGGAAACTCAGGCGGAAATGCAGCTTGCACTGTACCAGAAGGTGGCGCAGATGTAACCTTCTTAGCTAATGCTCTTTTAGGCTTTGCCACAGATTCAATAAATAATCCAGCCATTAATGGTACTGTTTCTTTAATAGGCACAATTCGAGGTGGACAAGATGATTGGACTGAAACTAAGACAGGATATGAGTTCTCATATTTAAATGGTGAAGGAAAGTATATTTTCAGTGGATTTTATGCAGCTGGGACCTATGAGTATAAAGCAATTGAAAATTACAGCTGGACCGGAGAAGGAATACCTGCAGACGGCAATGCCAGCATAACTATACCTGATGGCGGAAAATATGTGGTTTTTGTTGCAGACAGAAAGACAAAGACAATTAAGGACTCTATAAATAATCCAAATGATGTATCTATTGCATTGGGATTAAAGTCAGCTCCTGTTGATTTAAAATCACCTATCATAAACAGCGACGGAACAGTAACCTTCAGTTATAAAAATGCTAACGCTTCATCAGTATATCTGGCAGGAACCATGACTTACTGGCAGAATGGCAAAAAGGCCATGACTAAAAATGCTGATGGTGTTTGGTCTATAACATTAAGATTAGGTGATGCAGCACAAAATTATGAATACAAATTTATTGTTGATGGAAACTGGATAACTGATCCTTCAAATTCAGATATATCAAACGGAAATTCCCTTCTTCAGTTCCCTGTATATAATGGAAGAACAGCAGTACTGGCAGGAACTATACAGACTGCGTTGGGAGAGGCAGCATGGACACCGGGTTCCCAAAAAACAACATTAAAGTATGACGGTAATGGCATGTATAGTATTACCATTCCAAATGTTCTAAAGGGAAGCTATGAATACAAGGTTGCCATGGGTTCCTGGGCTGAAAACTATGGTGCAGATGGTAAGAGAGATGGAGCAAATATCCCGTTGATTGTTCCATCAACCCAGGATGTCAAATTCATGTATTCAGATGACAGTCACAGAATAGTGGATTCAGTTTCTTATAAATTCTTAGAGCCAAAGCTTCAGGGTACAGGCATTGCTGAAAATACTATGTTAAAGGACTCTACATTATCGGGAGTTTACAGTGTTAAAGTTAATTTGAAAAAAGGAACTTATACTGATTTAGTGGTTGTTGTGGACAATAACACTATACCTGTTGGAACTATAAACATAGCAGAAGAAAGCAGAGACGTCACAATCAGCTATGATCCAATAACAGAAATAGTATTTAATGATACTTCAAGTAAGGAAATAAATATTAATTCACTTAAATTTGACTCCAGAGATTTACAATATAAAAATCCTTATGGAGCAGTGCCAACTGATAAGGAAGTAACCTTTAATTTAAAGGCTGCCAAGGACGATATAATTCAGGCCAAACTGGTAATTATAACAGCTGAGGGAAATAAGATTGTGAGCATGGTTAAGAATGGAAGCTTTGATGACAGCAGTGACAAGTGGACTGGGAAATATACATTCTCAAAGCTTGGAATGAATAAATACTATTTTGTAGTTTCCAATGGTTCCAGCGTAAAGGCCTATGGAGACGATGACGGCTACTTTGGATTAGGCAAGGCAGATGACCTGGGAAAGGTTAAGCAGTATGACTTAAATGTATATGATAAGAATTTCAAAACTCCGGATTGGATAAAGAATGGAGTTATATATCAGATATTCCCTGACAGATTCTTCAATGGAGACTTAACCAATGACTATGATCAGAAGCTTTCCAGAGGAGATATGGCTTACGAATTCCCACAGTGGTACGACACACCGGAGGATCCTGCTATTGAATATGAAACAAATTCAGACGGTTCCTTTAAATTAGATGCTAATGGCAATAAGATTCCAAAGAGCAGCTACAACGGATTTAAAGGTGATGGAAACTGGTCTAATGAAATGTACGGCGGAGATTTGGCTGGAGTTAATAAAAAGTTAGACTATCTTCAATCCCTTGGAGTAAACATATTATATTTTAATCCAATTGGACAGTCTATATCCAACCACAGATATGACACCACAGATTATAAAACTGTAGATCCTCTCCTTGGAAAACTGGATGACTTTGTAAACCTGGCTAAAGAAGCTAAGAAGAGGGGAATGCACATAATTCTTGACGGCGTATTTAATCATGTATCAGATGATTCCATATACTTTGACAGATACGGCAAATATGTGGATGCTGGCAAACCACTAGGGGCATATCAGTACTGGAAGAGCGTATACGACTTAATGAGACAGCAAAATTTAAGCAAGGATGATGCAATAACGCAGACTGAGGCTTATTACAAAACTAAGAATATTACAGACTTCCACTATAAAGACTGGTTTATTGTAAACAACAATATAATCGATAAAGACAAAGATGGGAACGCAGTGCCGGCTCACTATGAATATGAAGGCTGGTGGGGTTATGACAGCATGCCTGTTATTGAAGCATTTAATGGTTCAGAATATCAGGTTAAATCCTGGGCAGATGAAGTAATTGACGGAAAGGATTCTGTTTCAAGATACTGGCTGGAAAATGGTTCCAGCGGCTGGAGACTGGACGTAGCCAATGAAGTTTCCGATGAAACCTGGCAGCATTTCAGAACAGCTGTTAAGGAAGAAGGAGACAATGCAATAATAGGTGAAATCTGGACAGATGCATCCAGGTATATACTTGGAGACATGTATGATTCAGTTATGAATTACAGATTTAGAAATTCAGTACTTTACTTTGTAAAGGGAACTGCTTCAGACGGCAAAACTCTTACAAATGCAGTGGATGCCATGAACCAGTTAGAGGCAATGAGAGAGCAGTATCCAAAGGAAGCCTTTGAAGCCATGATGAACTTAGTTGATTCTCATGATACTCAAAGAGCAATATCAGCCTTTGACGGAATTGAGAAAAATGATAC
>JAQSXU010000019.1 GCA_029256485.1 Clostridiaceae bacterium | reverse complement strand
AAGTAAAACCTTAATTCGGTAGTACCTGTTGACCCATTGGCATCTCTCGATGTTTCCGGGCAGTAGCATGCATCTATATAGGAGCCTCACCTAACATAATAATTATTAACTTTTACATCTTAATTATAGACCTATTTTATCAAAAAGCAATAAAAAATAGGGAATTTACTAAAAAACTTTTAATTTCACACATTAGTTTAAATTCTTTAAGGTTTCCTTAATATTATTTATAATTACAAAGGTTTACAAGAATTTTGCATTGCAAAATTCTTAAAGTTCATATAACAAATAACAAAGTTCAAATAATGAGGATTTTCTGTAACAGAAAATCTTAAATTTAAGTTCTGCCTCAAGTTAAAACTATATATATTTGTATTTTATATGTTATTTATACTTTAAATTAACTTTGTTCTTTGAACTTTTCCATAACATTACCATAATAATATATGTTATAAATTAAGAAATGGTTCATATTATGAGAATTTTCACAGCAAAATTCTCATAATAAAGTTCAAATTGCAAATAATAAAGTTCAAATTAGGTTAATTTTCAGCAAAGCTGAAAGGTAAACTTTAAGTTTTGCCACACAGCAAAACTGTCCGTATTTGTTATTTGCTCTTTGATCTTTCTTACTTTATAAGAATTTTGTAATGCAAAATTCTTATATTGTGATAATATAATGACATGACTAAAATTAAAAGTTTATTGAGGAATGGAGATTTTAAAAATTGATTAACACTTTTCTTCCAGTATCAAAAGAAGATTTAAAGAACATGGGTATTGATCAGCTTGACTTTATACTTATAACCGGGGATGCTTATGTTGATCACCCATCCTTTGGGGCTGCAATTATAGGAAGAATTCTTGAAAGTCAGGGATTTACTGTGGGAATAATTGCTCAGCCTGATTGGTCTGACACAAAGGATTTTATTAAATTAGGCAAACCCAAACTGGGCTTTTTAATTAATTCTGGTAATATTGATTCAATGGTTAACCACTACACAGCAGCTAAAAAAAAGAGACATGATGATTTTTACTCACCAGGTGGTGAAGGTGGCCATAGGCCAGATAGAGCAGTAATAGTTTATTGTAATAGAGTTAGAGAGGCTTATAAAGATGTGCCTATTATTATAGGTGGAATCGAAGCTAGTTTAAGAAGATTTGCACATTATGATTATTGGGACGATAAAATAAGAAGAAGTATTTTATTGGATTCGAGAGCAGATTTATTAGTTTATGGTATGGGTGAGAAAACAATAATTCAAATAGCTGAACTTTTAAAGTATGGAATGAAAATATCCAGCGCCACAGATGTGAGGGGAACTGTTTATTTAGCTAAAGATACAGAAAATATTAAAGACTTTATAGAAGCCCCCTCCTATGAACAGTGCGTTGAAGATAAAATAGAATATGCAAACAGCTATAAAATAGAATACTTTGAGCAGGATGCAGTAAGCGGAAAAACAATTGTTCAAAAGCATGGTGATCATTACATTGTTCAAAACCCGCCACAGTATCCTTTAACTGAGGATGAAATGGACTTAGTATATTCTTTACCTTTTGCCAGAACATACCACCCAATGTACGAGGATAAGGGCGGAATACCAGCTATAAAAGAAGTGGAATTTTCCATATCAAGTCATAGAGGCTGTTTCGGCGCTTGTTCATTTTGTGCACTAACATTTCATCAGGGAAGGACTATTCAACATAGAACTCAAGAATCTATACTTAAAGAGGTGAAATCTATGACTAATTCACCAAACTTTAAGGGTTATATTCATGATGTAGGCGGGCCTACTGCGAACTTTAGACATAGAGCTTGTAAGATACAGGAGAAGGCTGGGGTTTGTAAAAATAGGCAGTGTATGTTTCCTGCCCCTTGTAAAAATTTAATAGTAGATCACTCTGAATATCTGAGTTTATTAAGAAATATAAGAAAAGTACCTGGAATTAAGAAGGTATTTATACGTTCAGGCATACGATTTGATTATTTAATATATGATAAGGATGATACATTTTTCAAAGAGTTATGCAAATACCATATTAGCGGTCAATTAAAAGTGGCTCCTGAACATATAAGCGATAGAGTTTTAAAACAAATGGGCAAACCAAATAGAGAGGTTTATGAAAAATTTTCAAAAAAATATTCAAACATAAATGAAAAACTTGGTAAAAAGCAATATTTAGTGCCATATTTAATGAGCAGCCATCCAGGCAGTGATTTGAATGCTGCTATTGAGTTAGCTCAGTATATAAAAACTATGGGTTACACTCCTGAACAGGTTCAGGATTTTTATCCTACCCCTGGCAGCTTGTCCACTACTATTTATTATAGTGGTATTAATCCTATAACCGGTGAAAAGGTATATGTGCCAAAATCCCAAAAAGAAAAGAACATGCAGAGGGCTCTTTTGCAGTTTAATTTACCAAAAAACTATAAGCTTGTAAAAGAGGCACTAATTTCAGCCCATAGAGAAGATTTAATAGGCAGCAGTTCCAAGTGCTTAATTGGCAATACTCCGCCTAAGCCTTTTAATAATAGAACAAACCATAAATCTAAAAAACAATAGATAACTAATCTATTGTTTTTTCACCTTATCTAATGCCTTTTCAAATACTATAAGAGTAGCTAATTCACCTGCTAAATACTCAGGTAAAATTCTAATTTTCATAATTATTAATAATACCTCTATCATTAAAACTATAACCGCAGCAAATATTCCAATTAACTTATCTCCATTTCCTTTTCTTCTTAGGTAAAGTATTAATAATAATATTATTGAAATTTCTATAAGGTACAAATAATAGGCTGATTCATTGTTAAACAACATTATGAATCCAATGCTGTTATCTACTTTAATAACTATGTTAAAATAATAAAGTGTGATTATATATATTATTAATACTATGAATTCTAATAAGAATACATATAGAAAATTCATTTTATTATTTTTAGAAATTATATAAATTGTACATAATATCAAAGTTGGTATAGCTATAAAATTAGCAAAATAAAATGGCTTTAGTAAATATATAAGCCTTATATTATCAGCCAGGCATAAAATGAATAAAACTATGTATCGTGTTATTAAAATACTTAATGTAATAATGCTTAAGGTTTTAATTTTAACAGGTGCAGCAAAACTTAAGTTCAAATCTTTGAGCCATAAGATAAATATGAGTATTAACAGCGGAAAATAAATATAAAACTGATTCACATTTTCTCCATGCTAAATAATTGTTTCTAGTTTATATTTATTTATATATTGAAATTTTTATTACAAATAAAGAATTCTATTTATAATTTTTAGCTCCTAATATCTTAATGCCGCCTTTAATACATTCAATTGTTAAGGGAAAATCCGGTCCCCTCTCACCATCTATATCTGTAACAATATCTTCGTGACATTCAATTTCAATTTTATCTGTTTTAAAGTAGACCAATCCCGGTGTATCTTCTAAGTGTTCGCCTTTAAACATTTTAATAAATAATGTAATCATATCCTTTAGAACACCTGCTTTAATTATTATTACATCCAGCATTCCATCATCTATTTCAGCTTTATATGCAAATTTTAGATTTCCGGCAGTTTGACCATTAAATACAAGCATTAAATACATACCGCCTTTGAACTCTCCATGCTGTGACTTTACATCAATTTCAAGACTTCTAAAGTTGGGTAATTGCTCCAATCCCTTAACATAATATGCTAACTTGCCAATGGTATTCTTTAAATTTACATCTGTTTTTTGCGATACATCTGTAAACAATCCGGTACTTGCAACATTAATAAAATATTTATTATTAATTTTACCTAAATCAACTTCTTTAGCATCACTGGTTAATATTTGTTCACAGGCACTTTCAACATCTTGTGGCATTCCTATAAATTTAGCAAAATCATTTGCTGTCCCTGTTGGAAGTATTGCAATTGGAATATTGATATTTAATTGTTTGATATGGTTTACAACATTGTCTACAGTTCCATCGCCACCAGCTATTAGGATATATTTGAATGACTCATCTATTTCCTTTAATGCTTCAGTAATATCACATTCTAAGCTTATTCTAAAAGGTACAACTTCATATCCAAATTTTTGGTGTATCATAATGATCTTATCAATATCAGAAATTATGGTATTCTCACCTGAGTAAGGGTTATAAATAAATTTAACTTTGTTCATAATTAACTCTCCCAATTTACAGTTACTAGTTGATTACTGACTTCTTTACTACAAAACATAATTTAATATTTACTGCTAATTTTCAATATTCAACTACATAATTATAACACCTTCTATGAAAAATCCACAAGATTATTCAATACACCTTGTGGATTAATTTACAAAATATTAAACTTTACATTTGGGGAATACTTGGAGAAGAGATTTCACTTAAAGCTCTTCCTGCATCATCAACTAATATATTTTCAACCGCTAAGTCTCCTAATGCAACTATGCCTACTAAATTATTATTTTCAACTATAGGTAATCTTCTTATCTGCCTTTCACTCATTATCCTAGCAGCATCATGAATGTCCATTTCTGGTCTTCCCACAACAGGATTACTTGACATTACATCTTTAACCTTCTGCTCTAATGAATTCTTTCCATCTGCTACAGTTCTAACTGCTATATCTCTATCTGTAATAATTCCAACTACTTTTTCATCTCTGCATACAGGGATTGAGCCAATGTCATGTTCCTTCATGAGTTCAGCCGCACGTTTTACTGTATCTTCCGCATTTAAGCTGGCAACTGTTTTAGTCATCACATCACTAATCTTCATTTATAACACCTCCTGGTGTTATTTTATCCAACCAAAATGTTTTTATTTATCTTTTTTTTGATATTCGGGTCTTATAAAAGTAGGAAGCAATTAATGCAATGATTATAACTATTATTATAGGTGCAATAAATTTAAGTGAAAATGGATGTTCAATATTTTTACCCATTAATGAGTATGTTACCATTTCTGGTAATATTCCAATCATAGTGGCAGTTATAAAGTCTTTATACTTCATAGCTGTAAGTCCTGCTGCATATCCTAATGCATCGTAATTAAAAATCACAGAAAGTCTCATTATTAACATTATAAAGAATCCATTTTTTTCTATGTTATTATCTAGTTTTAAAGCTTTACCTTTCAATAATTTGTCTACAAAAGAGCGCCCTAAAAACCTTGCCATATAAAATGCAACTGTTGCTGAACCAAAACATCCAATCATACTGAGTAATAATGCTATATAGGGTCCAAAAACATTACCTGCCAGTATTGATAATAATGATGCTGGTACAATAAATATAATAGGTTTTAAGGTATATATTAATATGAAAACTAATGATGAATATTTTCCATAACTTAAAATAAACCTTTTCATATGGCGAAAATTAAATACTCTTCCAATACTTCTGTATTTAAAAAATATAAATACTATAATTACAAAAAACAATGCTGAAATTATGTATTTCAAGGCATTTTTAATTCTGCCGTTCATATTTTATCTCCTTTAATTATAATATAACGTTACTTTACACAGTCCATTTTAACAAAATATTATTATTTATTCCATAAAAAATACATAAATAAACCCTTAATTTTTTTTTACTTTTGAGTTATAATATAATATAATGATTTTTATAGGTATGTAGTTTTATGTTAACTTTAACATACGATATTTTTTAGGAGTGATATAATGGCAAAAATTGCTAAAAGCGCAGTACCAAACTTTTTTACATTAAGTAATTTAGGTTTCGGGGTTATGTCCTTAATGATGACTTTTCAAGAAAATTATAAATTAGCATGTCTTTTTATAGTATTAGCAGCTTTGGCTGATAGATATGATGGAAGGGTTGCAAGGTTTTTAAAGGTATCAAGTGATTTAGGAAAAGAGCTTGATTCTTTAGCTGATTTAGTTTCATTTGGTGTCGCTCCAGCTATACTGATATTTAACCTATATAATTATTCATCACTAGGTCTTTTAGGTTATTTGTTGGTTCTTCTTTTTCCCATAGCAGGTGCTTATAGACTTGCTAGATATAACTCTTCTACATTTACGGGTGTATTTATGGGAATACCTATTACCATTGCAGGAATGTTACTGTCTTTGTTTGCATTGATTACTATAAATCATCCAACAAATATAGGTTTAGCAATGTTACTGGAAATTATGCTTTCTTATCTAATGGTCAGCTCAATAAAGTTTAAAAAGATGTGATTACTCACATCTTATTTTTTAGTCCTTGAGTTTTAATTCCTCATCAATTTCTGTTTCTACAAACTGGCTTTCCACCTTACATTCTAAAATTTTTGATTTTAGCTTACAGTAATCAAGATAGGTACCTTCTGTCTTTTCTAAAGATTCAATTACTTTATCTATAATGTCACCTAAATCTGATGCCCTGTCAATTGCATCTTTTATATCTTTTTTTTTAGCTAATGCTATTTGATTCAATTCAGCAGCACCGCCTATTAATAGTCTGTATGAACTTACTAATTTGCTTAAAACATCAACTAAATTATTTACATCTACGTAATAATTATCTACAACCCTTTTGTGTGACATATAACCCTCTTAGTAATTGGTTTATATATTAATTATATTAGAAATTTTGATTTTTCATACCATGTAGTAATAAGCTAATGCAATAACAACATATATTGCTATTAAAATTGCACCTTCTAACCAATAAGTTTTCCCATCTTGAAACACAAAAAATGACATAGCTACTGCTACAATTACCAATACTACCTGAAATTCCGAGAAGAGCAGTGTTAAAGGCATTGCATAAAAATTAGAAAATATCACTAGCATTGGCATTACAAAAAGTGAAATTTGAATACTTGATCCTATGGCAATTTCTAAGCTTAAGCTGACCTTATTTTTTATTGAGGCCATTATTGCCGAAAAATTTTCCCCGATATTTCCCAATATGGGTATGAGAATAATTCCTATGAATTCTTCTGATATATTATAGGAATTAGTTATTATTTTTATATTTGATATCAGTTTCTCACTAATGAAATATATAATAACAGCACTATATATTATTTCAGCTAGAATGATATAGTAATTCCTATTTTTTTTCACTTTATCTTCTGCAGCATTTTCACTTATTACAAATAGATTCCTGTGAGTATATAATGAAAAAAACAGTCCCAGTAAATATACAAGTATTAACACTAAAGCTATTTTCACACTAATAGACTGCAAGTTGTCAATTGAAAGCTTATAGCTATATTTATCCAAAGATGAAATAATTACTATAGTTGTCAGTGCTAAAAATAACATACTGAAATTTGTTCTAGCTATATTTTTATTAAATTTTTGTTCCTTATATATAGTTCCTCCTATAAAAGTTGAGATACCAAGTACCAATAGCATGTTGCTTATTATAGCCCCTACTAATGAGGCCTTTACCATAGATATCATTCCATATTTTATAGACCATAGTCCAATTGTAAGTTCTGGTATATTTCCAACTGCAGCTGCTAAAAGCCCACCTTTCTTATCCCCAATATATTCGGCTATATTTGTAGTAAATTCCCCAAGCAAAATAGCCAAGGGAATTATGGCAATTGAATACATAACAGCATTCAAAATTGGATTTGTAATTTTAATGAACATTAATAAAGATGTAGAAAGTAATATAAAATATTTTTTCTTCATTATAAACACCAACTTAAGCAGTGCATATTTATGACATAGAGGTCATTTCATTTACAAATTCGTTATCAATCTCTTCAATTAGGCTTTGTATGGTGTTTTCCACAGGTATATTTAAGTCCTCTGCGTTATCTAAATTAATATTATTTAGGTTTTCTTCCTCAAAATTATCCATAAAATCTAATTGTCTAAAGTATTTATCAGGGTAATTTAAATACATAAATATCCCTCCTATTTGTAATCTTCACAATAGATTTTAAAATAAGATCTTGGGAATTTACATAAAGGACAAACAGCAGGTGCTTCTTCTCCAATGTAAATATAACCGCAATTCATACACTGCCATTTTACAGGTGTATCTCTTTTAAAAGTGGTATCATTATTTAAATGGTCAAGAATGGTCATAAATCTATTCATATGGTTTTCTTCAACTTCGCCCAGATCCTTATAAAAATCTGCAATTTCACCAAAGCCCTCTTGTCTTGCTGTATTTTCAAATTCCTTATAAAGCTTTGAGCTCTCAAGGGATTCCCCTTGAGCTGCATCCATAAGATTATCTGCAGTATTTTTTACTAATCCAAGATATCTTCTAAATACTTCTCTTGCATGAGCATATTCATTCATGGCCGTTTGCTGAAAAATAGATGCAATGTATTCATATCCCTCCATTTTTGATCTTTCTGCATAAAAGTCATATTTATCCCTTGCCCTGGCTTCCCCGGCAAAGGTTTTTAAAAGATTCTTCTCTGTTTGGCTGCCCTTGAATTCCATTAATAATCCTCCAATAGATTGCTTCGATATCATTTTATTCTCTATAATTAAAAATGTTACAAACCACAAAAACAGCCAATATTTATTTATTTTTTTGTTTCTCCTAAAACTTGTTCCTTTAACTTTAATCCTGTTTCTGTTACTGCTAATCCTCCCAGAGCTGTTTCTCTTAATTCGCAAGGCATCTGTCTTCCTACCTTATACATAGCTGATACACAATCATCAAATGGTATATGGCTATGTACTCCAGCCATAACCATGTCTGCTGTTGTTAAAGCACTTACTGTTCCTGATGCATTTCTTTTTGCACATGGTATTTCTACTAAACCTGCTATTGGATCACATACTAAACCCAGGATATTCTTTATTACTATGGCTGCCGCATCTAATGCTTGTGAAACACTGCCACCCATCATTTCAACTACAGCAGCAGCTCCCATAGCTGCTGCTGAGCCGCACTCTGCCTGACATCCTCCCTCTGCTCCGGATAATGTGGCATTTTTGGCTATTATTATTCCTATTCCAGATGCTGTTAATAGTGCTCTTACTAATTCATCTTCAGATTTATTAAGTTTCTCACCAGCTGTTATAATTACTGCAGGTAATATTCCACAGGATCCTGCTGTTGGCGCAGCAACTATTTTCCCCATAGCTGCATTCACTTCTGAACAAGAAATTGCTCTTGCCATGGCTTTAACCATAAAACTTCCAGTTAATGTGTTGCCATCATCAGCATATTTTGACAATTTAATTGCATCTCCTCCGATAAGTCCGCTTACAGATTTTATTGGACGGTTAATGGCAAGTATTGCTGACTTTTTCATTATATGTAAGTTAGCCTTCATTTTTTCTAAAATTTTTTCTCTGCCTATTCCACTTTCACTCATCTCTGATTTCAATGTATATTCCCAAATGCTTATATTTTCTTTTTTGCAAACTTCTATAAGCTCTCTTCCATAGTCAACCACTTTATTCACTCTCCCTGGCTGGATTTATAACTTTAACGCTTTGAATATTCTTAGCGTTTGAAATTTCATTAATAACATTTTCTGTGAGTTCACTATCTGTTTCCAAAACCATCATCGCCTTTTCTCCCTTTTTGCTTCTATATACCTTCATAAATGCAATATTTACTTTTTCTTCGTAAAGCAGTGATGTTACCTCAGAAACGGCTCCTGGTACGTCAAGATGTGTGATAATTAAAGTTGGATAAGCACCTGTAAATGAAATACTTTCTCCATCCACCTCAAAAATCTCAATATTACCACCACCTATAGAAGAGCCTACTACTTCCACTTTGCTGTTGTCACTTTTGGTTATTATAAATTTTACTGTATTAGGATGTACCTCTCCTAAATTTGTTTCAATAAATTCAAATGTTATACCGTCCATTCTGGCAATTTCCATTGAATCTTTTAGTCTCTCATCTGACGGGTCCATTCCTAATATACCCGCAACTAATGCCCTATCCGTTCCATGACCCTTATAAGTTTTTGCAAATGATCCATGTAATAAAAATTTAACATCTTTTACGTCGTTACCTGAGATAATTGCAGCTATTTTCCCTAATCTCGCAGCTCCGGCAGTATGAGAACTTGATGGTCCTATCATAATAGGTCCTAATATATCAAAAACACTGTATTCCCTCAAATGGATACACCAGCCTTTCAGTAATTGCATAAATTCTTTCATTTTAAAAGTAAAATGAACTAAATTTATTATACAATAAATCTAGTCCAAAGGCTCTACTTTTTTATGCACTTTTTGTAAAAATACTAGTACTTATAGAAACAACTTCCCCCTATAAATTCCCTTAAAATTGAATTCTCCGGAACAAGCTCTCCTTCTACATCCTTAAAAAAATGTAAGAAACTGCTTAACCTTAATGCTTCATAGTATACCTGACTGTTAATATCAATTTTCTCTAGCTCTGCCAAGGCATACTTTTTTAAAATACATAGCTCATATACCAAAGTGGAGTTAAACATAACATCTGCATTCTCCTGATATACAAAAATATTATTTTCTTCTCCCCTTTTTATGGACGGCCACATCTTTAATGTGTCTTCAGCAACATATCCCCTAGATAAATAATCTCTAACTATCCTTCTGATTATTCTTACATCAGTTGTAGATATTCTGTTATGACAGTCCAAATTTAATTGGGTCAAAGCACTAATGTATATTTTAAATTTATTCTCCTTAGGTATGGAATTAGTTAGCATATCATTTAGACCGTGAATTCCTTCAATTATTAAAACCCCATTCTGAGGCAGCTTTATCTTATTTCCGCTCCATTCTCTATTGCCTGTTTTAAAATTATAGCTTGGTATATAGGTTTCTTCCCCCTGAAGAAGTAATTGTAAATTTTCATTAAATAATTGTAAATCCAAAGCATTTATTGATTCAAAATCATAATCTCCATTTTCATCCCTTGGTGTATGCTGTCTGTCAACAAAGTAATCATCCAGGGAAATTGGTATTGGTACTAATCCATTTACCCTTAGCTGAATAGCTAACCGCTTTGCAAATGTTGTTTTGCCTGATGATGAAGGGCCTGCAATAAGCACTATTTTTACTTTTTCTTTTTCCGCTATAGTATCTGCTATATATGCTATCTTTTTTTCATGAAGTGCTTCAGATACTCTTATAATGTCAACTATATCCCCATCAATAACTTTATTATTAAGGGATCCAACATCTCCAACTTCTAATATTTCTCCCCATTTTTCTGTTTCATAAAATATCTTAGCCAGCTTAGCATATTCCTTAAATGGCGGTATTTCTGACGGATTGTCTAAGCTAGGGTACCTTAATATAAATCCAGGATTATAAAAAATTAAATCGAACTTATAGATTACTCCAGTAGAATATGCCATAGGTCCATAAAAGTAATCATATCTTCCATCTAATTCATATAATTTTAAACATTCTACATCTAACTGTCTTAATAGTTTTACTTTATCAGGCATATTATAATCTGTAAAAATTTTAATAGCACCATCTTTTTTAACAGTTGTTTTATTTATTAAAAAATCTTTATCTATTATTTCCTTCATTTTCTTCTTTATTTTGCATATATCATCTTCAGTAAGTGGTGTTTCTTTATGGATTTCTCCGAATATTCCTTTACTTATAGAATGTTCAATGGTAATCTTACTATTTTTATATAAATCTGATACAGCCTTAATTAAGATAAACTGCAATGTTCTAATATAGCTTTTCAGCCCCATGTTTTCATTAATAAATACTGGTTTTATTTCTCCCTCTTCATTTAGTGGTGAAGTTAGTTCATAATATTTATTATTTACTTTAGCTAATACTGGTTTTGGGTTTGTATCTTTATACTTTTCTTTAAAAATATTACCTATTATTTCCCCATACTCACAAAGTTCATTAGTACCATTACTAAACTTTACTTTTAATTTCTCCACCAAAATTCATCTCCTATTTTCGGATGTAATATTATTATACTTTATTAAATATAAAATTGTTACTTTTTCACTTATAATTTTACTTTTTTTTAGCAGAATAGAACTATGGAGGTGTTATTCTTAATGTTTATTACACTCATAAGAACTGCAATTTTATATTTTCTAGTTGTAATAACAATGAGGCTAATGGGCAAAAAACAAATAGGGCAGCTGCAGCCCTTTGAATTAGCTATAGCTATTATGATTTCTGAATTGGCATCATTACCTATGCAGGATACTAAGATACCTTTGTTAAATGGTATTATTCCCATTGTAACATTACTTATTTTAGAAATTACTTTATCAATATTAGAATTAAAAAGTGAATTTGCCAGAAAATTATTCAGCGGTGAGCCAAGTATTATTATTAAGGATGGCAAAATTGATATTAACCAATTAAAAAATAATAAATATAATCTTAATGATTTAATGGAGGAGGTAAGGCTTCAGGGGTACTATAATATTTCAGATGTGCAGTATGCAATTTTAGAAACCAGCGGACAGCTGTCCATAATTCCTAAGACTGAACTTTCAAATGTAACAAAGCAGGATATGAAGATACAAACTACCCAGGATGCAATGCCTATTACTTTGATCTTAGATGGTAAAGTAAACTATGACAATTTAAAATTATTAAAAAAGGATATTAACTGGGTGAATAAAAAACTAAGTAAATACAACATTTCAGATGCAAAGGATGTTTTTATTGCCATGATTGATTCAAAAGGGGAATTTTACTTTCAGGAAAGGAAGGATACTCCATGAAAAATATATATTCTTCATTTATCATCTTTGTGGTTTTAATATTTACAATAGTATTTTCTCTAAAATATTTGAATAAAACCTGTGAAAAATTTGAAGTAGCAAGTAAAAACCTAGAAGACTATATAAGTAGTGAAGCCTGGGAAGATGCTTACACTGCATCTTATGAATTTTTAAATCAATGGCAGGATACATCCAAAACTATGTCCATTATTGTTCATCATTCTGAACTAGATCCCATTAATAGTGAAGCTTTTAGAATGATTCAATTTGTAAAATGTAAAAATAAAGATGAATCTCTTGCTTCAGTTCATACTATCAAACTTCTAATAAGGCATGTTATGGAAAGTGAAAAAATAAATTTTCAAAACATATTTTAAAATCCAATTGTAAAATGAAAATTTTTAGTTGATAAAAGAAATAAATATTTTATAATGAAACTATGGAAAATAAAAAGGTTATGGATTATAATAATATTGTAATCATTAGTGTCCCACTGGGACATTGTAAGGCCCTAAATTTATTATTTAATAAATAAACTTATTATAATTGGGTTTATTATTTTTAATGATTAAAATTTTAAATTGGAAGGTGGAATTAATATGGCATTAGTAACTACTAAAGACATGTTTAAAAAGGCTTATGAAGGACATTATGCAATTGGTGCTTTCAACATTAATAATATGGAGATAATTCAAGGTGTAGTGAATGCATGTAAAGAGAAAAAATCCCCTGTAATTTTGCAGGTATCATCAGGAGCTCTTAAATATGCAGGTCCAAAATATTTAAAAGCTATGGTTGATGCTGCAATTGCTGATACTAATATAGATTTAGCTCTTCACTTAGATCACGGTCCAGATTTTGAAACAGTAAAATTAGCTATTGAAACTGGATTTACATCCGTTATGTTTGACGGATCACATTATGAATATGAAGAAAATGTTGCTAAAACTAAAGAGGTAGTTGAATATGCTCATGCACGCGGAGTAGTAGTTGAAGCAGAACTTGGAGTGCTTGCTGGAGTAGAAGATGATGTTAAGAGCGATGTTCATATCTACACAGACCCAGAACAAGCAGTTGATTTTGTAAATAGAACTGGTGTTGATTCATTAGCTATAGCTATAGGAACAAGCCATGGTGCATATAAGTTTGCTGGAGAAGCAAAATTAAGATTTGATATACTAGAAGAAATTCAAAATAAATTACCAGGATTTCCAATAGTTCTTCATGGTGCTTCATCAGTTGATCAGGCTTCAGTTGCAAAATGTAATAAATATGGTGGAAACATTGCAGGAGCTAAAGGAATCCCAGCAGAAATGTTAAGAAAAGCTTCTTCAATGGCTGTTTGTAAAATTAATATGGATACAGATATAAGATTAGCTATGACAGCTTCTGTTAGAGAAGTATTTGGTGAAAATCCAAAGGAATTCGATCCAAGAAAGTACTTGGGAGCTGCAAGAAAAAATATTCAACAATTAGTTGAAAAGAAAATTGACGAAGTTTTAGGAAGTGCTAATACTTTATAAAAACAAAAGGCTGTTTCAAATTGAAACAGCCTTTTTTAGTTAATCTTAACCCCTCTTGGATTATATTTAATGCAGTGCCCTAAGAATTCATTATCAGGTGCAAAATCTAACTGCAGCCTATTTGCCCCACCAGTAATCATAGCTGTATAAATTGTTCCTGTATAAGTTTCAGGATATAAGCTTAACATTTTTTGTGGTTTATTTGAAAAATCTCTAATGTAATCACTATTTCTTGGAGCCAATAATTCGCAATCTTTTATGTTAAAGCTTATTATCTTTGACCTATTCTTTTTTTCTAGTATTTTATCAATGTCTACATCTCCATTAGTAAAAGCATATTCATATTCAACATAAAATATTTTTTTATTATAATATAATAAGGCTGCCAGAGCTATAATAATAAGACCTGGTATTAATTGTCCCACTATTTCAGCAAGTATTCCCATAATGCACAGTACAATAGCGGCAATACCTGCAGTTCTGTACTTTATTGTTTTTGAAGTAGTCACTAATTGTTCATAAAAATTATCCATTTCATCACCCCATATTAAAAAGCTTTTATACATATTTTATGATATAATATTTCGTGAAAATAATCCAATGTTTATATTTTAAATAATGAATTTGTATTTTATGGGAGGCATAAAATTTGCAAGAAATTGAAGTTAAAATACTTAACATAAATATTACTGAATTAAAGAAAATTTTAGATGGAATTCATGCGAAAATAGTAAAAAGTGAAAACCAGATTAATAAGATCTTTGATTTTTCTGATAGGAGACTTATTAATAACCATGGTTATGCTAGAATAAGAATTGTTGAGGATTTATTAAAAAAACAACAAATTTATTATATGACCACAAAAAAACTTTTAAGTAATACTGAATTTAAAATTATGTCTGAAAATGAAACAGAGATAAAAAATGCTGAAGAGGGAGAAAAAATATTTGGGGCTTTAGGCTTAGAACTTGTACAAACAATATTCAAGTATAGAGAAAGCTATAAATACAAAAACACTTTAATTGAAATAGATGTTAATGATAAGTCTTTCTGTCCATTTCCATATATTGAAATAGAAGCTCCAACAGAAAATGAGCTTATTAAAACAGTTGAACTGCTTGGATATACTATGAAAGATACTACTTCATTAAGTATATATGATATACTGAAAGATAAAGGATTATAAATTATGTTTGGATATGTTTTCCCATATAAAATGGAACTAAAAATTAAAGACTTTGAGAAATTTAAGGCATACTACTGCGGACTTTGCTTAAGTATTAAGAAAAACTATGGAAATCTGCCTAGACTTACTTTAAATTATGACATGACATTTTTGGCTATTTTACTTGATGCTTTAGAGGATAAAGAAATAGAATACAAAAATCATAAATGTATCATTCATCCTTTTACAAAAAAAATTATTGTTATTAATTCAGATGCCTTAAACTATGCTGCATTTTGCAATGTTTGCCTATCCTATTATAAACTAATAGATGATGTTAATGATGAAAACAAAATAAAGAGCAAATTATTTAGCAGAGTTTTACACAAATTCTTTTATAAGTTTCCTGAGAAATATAGTATAATAGATATAAAAATTAAAGATAAACTGAATGAATTGTATTCATTTGAATCAAATTCATCCGGCAAAAGTTTAGATGAACTTTCACATAATTTTGCTGATATTACTGGTATAATATTATCATCATATTTAGATAACTACCATGAGAATTTGTATTGGCTTGGGTATAATTTAGGGAAATGGATTTATATTATAGATGCATATGATGATTTAAAAAAGGATATGGAAAGGCATAAGTTTAACGCAATTAATTCATGCTACAACGTCAACAATGACCCCTATGATATTTTTAAAAAATTAATTGATAAAAGAATTGATTTTATATTAACAAATTGCGGAAGACAGTGTGCAAATCAGCTAACTAAAATTCCCTTGAAAAAGAACAAAGAACTTTTATATAATATTTTAAATTTAGGGCTAATTGAAAAAATGGATAAAGTAAAAAACAAGGAGTGAAAACCCATGAGAAACCCCTACGAAATTTTAGAGATTAAAGAGAACGCTTCAAAAGAAGAAATAAAAAGAGCTTATAGGGAGCTTGCAAAAAAATATCATCCGGATCAATACGGTAATAACCCATTAAAGGATCTTGCTGAAGACAAAATGAGAGAAATAAATGAGGCATATGATTATCTTATGAAAAATTCTAATGACAATTCATATAGAAATTCTTCATCAAGTTATGATAATTATTCTTCAACAAACTATTCCTCAGACAATTATTCAATCTATCAGTCCATTCGTATGGATATAAACAATAATAGCTTTTCATCAGCTGAAAGTAAATTGAACGGTATTAACACACGTGATGCTCAGTGGCATTATTTAATGGGTATAGTAAACATGCAAAAAGGCTGGTATGATGCAGCCTACAATAATATTGGAACTGCCTGTAACTTGGATCCTACAAACAGAGAATATAGAGAAGCACTTTCCAAAATTCAATATGCTAACCAATCTTACAGACAGCCTTTTAATACACAAAGAGATAGTTCCATTTGTGATATATGTGCAACCTTATATTGTATCGATTGCTTATGTAACGGAATGACTGGATGCTAATATACCCATTAAAAGGAGTTGTGTTTATGGCTAAAAATAATGCTTCGAATATTGCTAAAGGCGGTATTCTCACTGCTATTGGTGTTATATGCGTATATGGGAGTAATTTTTTTCCCATTAATAAAGCTTTTATTTTAATTATTGCCTCTGCTTTAATTCCAATGGCAGTAGTTTCAACTAATATTCTTACTTCAATTATGGTTTATTTAGCCACCACTTTATTATCAATTCTGATAAGTGGACTTAACATTGCAGTTTTAGCTTATGCCTTATTTTTTGGAATATACGGCATATGTAAATATTTTATTGAAAAAATTAGAAGACTGCCTTTTGAGATAATAATAAAATTTGTATTTTTCAATTTGTCATTACTAATTTTCAGTTTAATCATTAAATCATTTTTTATTGGCAGCATAAAATTGAAATATCCTATTTATATTCTCATTATTTTATGTGAAGTTAGTTTTTGGATATATGATTATGCTTTAACTATCTTTATATCATATTTATCTAAATACAAAAAAATCTTGACATAATTATTATCTTTGATATAATAGTTTATGTCGTAGATATGATAATGCCCATTCGCCAAATGGTAAGGCACCTGTCTCTGGAACAGGTATTTGTTGGTTCGAGTCCAGCATGGGCAGCCAAAAGCTCTTGAAATTCAAGAGCTTTTTATTTTACCCTTTAGATTTTTGGATATTTTTTTCATCTCAACACATAATAGGATTAAGTTAAATTTAGTAATAAATGTAACTTAGTCTTTAATTATAGTGAGGTGCAATTTATGTTTTCCAATAATACTACTAATTTTAAACTTTGCTTTTATTTAATAGCTATTTCATTAATAGTTACTAATTTACTTTTTCCTGGTGAAAGTGTTAAAGCCTATAAAAAAATTACTGCAATTGAAGTAAAAGATATAATAAATACACCCTCCCTGGATGCTCTGATCATAGATGTAAGGACTCCCAGCGAGTACAAACAGGGTCATATACCTAAAAGCATAAATATTCCTCTTCAAATTTTAAAAGATGAAGTTATAAATAAAAATATAAATAAATCCACAAAAATAATAGTTTATTGTCAAAGGGGAATAAGGTCTGAGAAAGCTGCTGAAGTCTTAGAGCAGCTTGGATATAATAATGTGTATTCACTTGGAGGTATAGATCAGTGGACATATAACATTGAAAAAGATTAATTTCTTGACAATAATTGAACATTAATATAAAATAAGAATAAAATTTGATTAAATATAATATCATTATGCTTTGATCAGGAGTAATAGTATTTATTCATTCTTTAGAGAGCTGTTGTTTGGTGTAAAACAGTGTTTGAAATTTATGAACTTGCCTGTGAGCTTATCTGCTGAAACAGATACGGGTTGATTCGATAAAGTCTGTGAGTGAAACCATTTATGGTTTAATTAGAGTGGTACCGCGGAATACAGTCTTCGTCTCTTATACAGAGATGAAGGCTTTTTTTATTTTAATAAAACACTAAAATATGCAAGGAGAGATATTATGAGCAAGTACGGAACTGCCATTGATGAGAAATGGCAAAAAAAATGGGAAGAAACTAATTTATACAAATTTGATAAAAATAAAATGGATAAAAAGCTATATGTACTAGAGATGTTTTCCTACCCATCAGGCAGTAAGCTTCATGCTGGTCACTGGTTTAATTATGGGCCTGTAGACTCTTGGGCTAGATTTAAAAGAATGCAGGGATATAATGTTTTTCAGCCAATGGGATTTGATGCTTTTGGATTGCCTGCAGAAAACTATGCTATTAAAACTGGCGTTCATCCAAAGGATTCAACATTAAAAAACATTGAAACTATGGAAAAACAGTTAAGAGCTATGGGAGCAATGTTTAATTGGGATAACGAAGTTATCACATGCAACCCTGAATACTATAAATGGACTCAATGGGTTTTTCTTAAACTTTATGAAAAAGGGTTAGCTTATAGAAAAAAAGCACCTGTAAATTGGTGTCCTAGCTGCAATACGGTTTTAGCTAATGAGCAGGTAATTGATAATTGCTGTGAAAGATGTGGAACTGAGGTTACAAAAAAGGATTTAACCCAATGGTTCTTAAAAATTACAGATTATGCTGAAGAGCTTCTTCAGAAACTAGATGAATTGGATTGGCCTGAAAAAACTAAGGCTATGCAAAGACATTGGATAGGAAAATCCACCGGTTCTGAAGTTACATTTAAAGTAGTAGATTCTGACCTGGAATTTCAAGTTTTCACTACAAGAGTGGATACACTTTTTGGAGTTACTTATGTAGTTTTAGCTCCTGAAAGTCCTCTTGTTGATAAAATTACTGCTGATGATTATAAAGAGGCTGTAAAAGATTATAAGGAAAGTACTAAAAAGCAATCTGATATAGAAAGGCAGTCCATAACAAGAGAAAAAACAGGAGTATTCACTGGAAGCTATGCTATAAATCCTATTAATGGAACAAAAGTACCAATTTGGATTGGTGATTATGTATTAAGCACCTATGGAACCGGTGCAGTAATGGCAGTTCCTGCTCATGATGAAAGAGATTTTGCTTTTGCAACTAAATACAATTTACCAATAATAAGAGTTATAGAAGGCGGCGAACTTCCATTCACTGAATATGGTGCCATGACTAATAGCGGTGATTTTAATGGTCTATCTGGAGAAGCTGCAAAGAATGCAGTAGTAGATAAACTTCAATTGTTAGGACTGGGAGCTAAGAAGATAAACTACAGACTGAGAGACTGGCTTGTATCAAGACAAAGATACTGGGGTGCTCCAATTCCAGTAGTATATTGCGACCATTGCGGTATAGTTCCTATACCAGAGGATCAACTTCCAGTTGAACTGCCATATGACGTTGAATTTGCCCCAGATGGTAAATCACCACTGGCAAAAAGTGAAGATTTTATGAAAACCACCTGCCCTAGGTGCGGCAGACCGGCTCATAGGGAAGCTGATACTTTAGATACATTTGTATGTTCATCCTGGTATTATTTAAGATACCCTGATAATAAAAACAGCATTAAAGCCTTTGATTCAGAAATTATTAATGAAATGCTTCCAGTTGACAAATACGTTGGCGGACCAGAACATGCATGTATGCACTTACTTTATGCTAGATTTATTACAAAAGCTTTAAGAGATATGGGATATTTAAACTTTGATGAACCATTCTTATCCTTAAGGCATCAAGGACTAATACTTGGTCCTGATGGTCAAAAAATGAGTAAATCAAAGGGAAATACAATATCACCAGATGAATATATAAATGAATATGGCGCTGATGTATTCAGAATGTATCTAATGTTTGGATTTGATTATTCTACTGGCGGAGCTTGGAGCGACGATGGAATAAAATCAATATCAAGATTCATTGAAAGAATAGAAAGAGTACTTGATGGTTTAAAGAATTTTGATTCAGCCAGCACAAAGAATTCCTTTGATAATGCAGAAAAGGACTTAAACTATGTAAGAAATTATGCAATAAAGTCTATTACTGAAGATGCTGAGAAAATGCAGTTTAATACATGTATTGCCAGAATGATGGAGCTGACTAATGCTCTTTCAAAATACGAAAGTGAAACTGTAAAAAATATTACCTTAGTAAAAGAAACTATTCTTGATTTCATTAGATTAATTGCACCATTTGCTCCTCATTTTGCAGAAGAACAATGGCATTCAATGGATATGCCATATTCAGTTTTTAATGAATCTTGGCCTAAATATGATGAAAGGGCACTGGTAAAAGATGAAATAGAAATTGCTGTACAGGTTAATGGTAAAATTAAAGCAAGAATTAATGTATCTTCTGACTCGTCAGAGGAGGATATCAAAGCAACTGCACTAGAAAACCAAGATGTTAAGTCATTTATAGATAATAAAACTGTAGTAAAAGTTATAGTTATTAAAGGCAGACTTATAAATATAGTTATTAAATAAGGATTAGGGGTAACACCCCTAATCCTTATTTATATAAGTCTAAAGTTTTTTTAGTAGCTTCTTTTAGATTATTTAGCTCTGATACTTCTCCTCGTTCAATGAGTTTATTCAGCTGTATCTGATATCTGTTTGATTCTTGTATTTTCCCTATAGATGCTAAAAACAAAATATTATTCATAATATCTGATATTATGCTAGACTTTACCTCAAATAACTTCTGTGCATCTTTTATTTCATCTTTTATTTCTAACATTAAGTTATCCAGTTGAAAAGCAGCATCTGCAGCAGTCTTAAGCTTGTATTTTATATTTTCCGGTATTTGCTGCTTGTATTTATAATTTAGTGAGTGCTCTATTGTGGCCCAAAAGTTCATAGCTAGAGTTCTTATTTGTAATTCCGCTAAAATGTTTTTCTGTCCTTCGGCCATATTAATAGGATATCTTATTATAATATGATAACTTCTGTATCCGCTCTGTTTATAATTAGTTACATAGTCCTTTTCATAAATTATCTGCATGTCCTTTCTATTTCTTACCAGCTCAACAACTTTTTCAATATCATCTACAAACTGGCACATTATCCTAATGCCTGATATATCCTCCATTTCATATTCAATTCTGTCCAATGGAATATTAAATTTATTGGCTTTTTCCAGCATACTTGAAATTTCCTTAACTCTTCCTGTTACAAATTCGATAGGTGAATATTCATTTTTCATTCTATATTCTGTTCTTATACTTCTGAACTTAACTTTTAATTCCTCAGTTGCTTGCTCGTATGGGATTAAAAAAGTTTTCCATTCTCTAATAGCCATTATTATTCATCCTTTACTAAACATTAATATAAATATATTTAAACCCTTGTTTTGGGGTATTTGAATATATATTATAATTATATTATAATATATATCTATAAATAAATAATACATTTTTCCATTTTTTTTGTTATAATATAATTTATAAGAGATAATAATATTATATAGTAGGTGATTGTATATGAATAAGGATATTTTTTCTGGCTTAGAGGATTTAGGTTTTGAAGACGCTGCAGGTCTTGATTTATACAATAAAAAACAAGAAGATCCAAAGAAAAAAGTAGAAAAACAGAAAACAGAAGAAGATTATCTTTTTAACAGAGATGTAGATTGTCCTGTTTGTGGTTCAAAATTTAAAGCAAAAGCATTGAAAAGCTCCGCATATAGAGTTGGCAAAAAACATAGTGACTTTTATGTTTCTTACAACCTTGTAAATCCATATTTTTATGATGTCTGGATTTGCAATGAATGCGGGTATGCGGCTTTAAAGTCTGATTTTGAAAAAATTAAGTATCATCAAATTGATCAGGTTAAAGAAAAAATTTCTCAAAGATGGGTTGCTAAAGATTACCCAGAAACCTATGATGTGGATGTAGCCATTGAGAGATATAAATTAGCATTGCTTAATTATTGGGCAATTGATTCAAAGTCAAGTATGAAAGCAATGACATGCCTAAAAATCGCATGGATGTACAGGGTAAAAGAAGATACAAACAATGAATTACTCTTCTTAACAAAAGCTAAGGAAGGGTTTGATGATGCTTATTTCAATGAGGACATGCCTATTTATGGTATGGATAGATTTACTGTTATGTACTTAATTGGTGAATTAAATAGAAGAATAGGTAAAAATGACGAAGCTCTTTCATGGTTTAGCAAGGTAATTACATCAGCAGCAGCAAAGCAGAAAATTAAGGAAATGTGCAGGGACCAAAAAGATTTAATTAAATATGATGAAGCTGAAGCTGAAAAAGCACGAAAAGAAGAGGAAGAGGAAGAAAACGAATTACATAATAAGGATAAAAAGGGCCTGTTTTCAAAATTATTTAAAAGATAAAAAATTCCTAGCAATTATGCTAGGAATTTTTTATTATACAAACAAATTAACATTTGCATCCTCTGCTTGGCCAAGGTAATAGCCAACTCCACCAATCTTTATTCCATCTATTAACTCATCTTTTGTTAGTCCCATTACATCCATAGACATTTGACAAGCTACTATTTCTATACCGCTGTCAATAGCTGATTGAATTAATTCCTCCAGGGAATTTATATTCTTGTCCTTCATAACCTTTCTGATCATTTTAGCTCCCATACCCATCATATTCATATTTGAAAGCTTAAGTTTCTTACTTCCTCTTGGCATCATAGCTCCAAACATTTTATCCATAAATCCTTTTTTTACATTAACCTTTTCAGGCTTTCTTAAAATGTTTAAGCCCCAGAATGTAAAGAACATTGTTACTTTTTTGCCCATTGCTGCAGCTCCATTAGCAATAATAAATGATGCAATGGCCTTATCTAAATCTCCGCTGAATACCACTAAGGTTTTATCGTCCCTTACCGGTGCAAAATTATTAGATGGTGTTACTTCCGGCTTTTTGCCTTTTCTTATAACAGCTGAGATTAAACCATTTTCCTTAGATCTGCTGATTAATTCATTATTAGTTCTCTCACACCAAGCCTTTACATCTTCGTAAAAACCAGCATCTGAAGCTGTAACCTTCATAATTTGCCCAACTTCCATTGTTTCTGCACAATTGTTTATTCTCATAAGTGGTCCAGGACAGCATAACCCACTGGCATCTAAGGTTACATCCGCTGCAGTCTCTTTTTCTTTTACGCAGTTATTGTTTTCTTTCTTTTTATCTCCAGGCATTGAGCTGATGCTATCAGGTTTGAATTTGCCCATTAAATAGCTCTTATAACCACCAGTAACATTCTTTACCTTATATCCATTAGCTAACAGTATTCTAGCTGCTATATATCCTCTTAAGCCTACCTGGCAGTATATAATTATTTCCTTACTTTTGTCTAATTCATTCATTCTTTCTCTTAGGGAATTTACTGGTATTTTATATGCACCTTCTATAATTCCATTATCAGTTTCAATGAGGTCTCTTACATCAAGTAGTATAGAATTGTTCTTATCCCTACTTTCAATTTCCATAGGTGTAATTGCTTCAACCTTACCTGTTAGTACATTCTCTGCTGTAAATCCTGCCATATTTACTGGGTCCTTTGCTGAACTAAAGGGCGGTGCATAAGCCAATTCTAGCTCTTCTAAATCATAAATTGTTCCACCTAGCCTTATAACTACAGCAATATCGTCAATTCGCTTATCTACTCCATCATATCCAAAGGCTTGAGCTCCAAGAACCTTTCCCTCATGATTAAATATAAGTTTAAGTGATATAGGACTTGCTGCTGGATAGTAGCTTGCATGAGACTGAGGATGAACATAAATTAACTTATATGGTATTCCTTTAGCTTTTAATGTTCTCTCATTGTTTCCTGTACTAGCACCTGTTAATCCAAATACTTTAATAATAGCTGTTCCCTGAGTTCCCTTATAGGTTGAATTTATTTCACAAATATTATCTGCAGCAATCCTTCCCTGTTTATTTGCAGGTCCTGCTAAAGCTATGGCAGTCTTTCCTTTATTAACATAATCCACTACCTCTACGGCATCACCAATAGCATATACTCCATGGACATTTGTCTGTAAATGCTCATCAACAACAATGTGTCCTTTTGGTCCAAGTTCTATTGATGTATTTCTTATAAAATCAGTATCTGGTTTTACTCCAATAGCTAATATAACCATATCACAGCATAAGCTGGTTCCGCTTTGCAGAACAACTTCTACCTGTTCTCCATTTTTCTTAAAGGATTTAACCCCATTATTTAAAATTATTCCAATTCCATTATCCTGAAGTTCTTTTTCAGCATTTGTTACCATATCGCTGTCAAATGGCGCCAAGATATGTGGTGCAGCTTCTACAAGAACCACATTTAAACCTCTTTCTTTCAGGTTTTCTGCCATTTCAACTCCAATGTATCCTCCTCCGATAACTACAGCGCTCTTTGCATTATTGCTATCAATGTAAGCCTTAATTTTATCTGTATCTGGAACATTCCTAAGTGTATATATTCTTGGATTATTTATTCCCTCGATAGGCGGTTTTATTGGCTTTGCGCCCGGTGACAAAACTAAGTAATCATAACTTTCCTCATACTCTCCCTTTTCTACAGAATTAACTTTAACCTTCTTATTAACCGTGTCTATAGAAATCACATCGCTGTTTACCCTTACATCGATTTTAAACCTACTTCTCATTGCTTCAGGAGTTTGAACTAGTAAGTTACTTCTATCCTTTATGGTTTCTCCAATGTAATAAGGAAGTCCGCAATTGGCAAAGGAAATATACTCTCCTCTCTCAAACATTATTATTTCAGCGTTTTCATCCAGTCTTCTAAGTCTTGCTGCCGTTGAAGCTCCCCCAGCAACTCCGCCTACAATTAAAATCTTTTTACTCATAACGTGTTACCTCCTAAATTTAATTAGTTTATTCTTCACCAAATAATACTTTAATTATTGATATAACCTTTTCATTACACACCTTATAGTTTATTTCCAGGCCATTTCTTTCCCCTTCAATAATTCCAGCAGCTCTCAGTTTCTGTAAGTGCTGAGATATTGTTGATTGAGGAAGACCAAGGCAATTTTGCATATAGGTTACATTACATTGCCCTTTATTTAAGAGTCCCCTTACTATACATAATCTAGCTGGGTGCGCCAACACCTTCAGTAATTCAGCACTATCATTATATTGCTTAATATTATTTTCCATTGTTATTACCCTTTCTATTTCTACTTATATTCTTACATCTATTATATTTTTTCTACTTATTATTTCAAGTTTGTTGTTACTTTGCTTGTTAAATATCAAACATCGTTATATTTATATATTACAATATATGAATATATAAGTCAATAATGTGCTCTATGAAAAATAAAAAATTAAAAAGCTTTTCAGCAAAGCTGAAAAGCAAAACTATCCTTAGTTATTTTTTCAAATTCTAAATCATAATAATTTAATAGGATTGAAATCTATAAAATCACAAGAAGTCATAATATATCTAATATCATTTTTATTATAATTTTTGATGTTTTTCAAAATAGGTCCATGCAAGTGACCATATATAACCATATTCACAGCATATTGCTCAAAAATTTTTGTAAACTGTGTATCCTCCATGTTTTCATTAGCCGGTGGATAGTGTGTCATTACAATAAATTTTCTATAACCAGCTTTATAAGCTTCATCCAAAGATAATTTTAATCTTATTACTTCTCTTGCGTATATTTTTTCATCATGTGCTGTAAAATTATCACTTGATGGCAAAACCCATCCTCTTGTGCCACAAATAGCATAATCTTCATAGGGGAAAAAGTTATTTTGTATAAAAAACATGTCATCATATAAATTATTTAGCTTTGTTATACTAGACCACCAATAATCATGATTACCCCTTACCAGTACCTTTTTTCCCGGAAGGTTATGAACCCATTCTAAATCTTTAACACCGCCTTCCATATTCATGGACCAGGATATATCCCCTGCAATAAGAACAGTATCATTTGCCTCGATGTTCTTTAACCAATTTTTCTTAATCTTTTCATCATGCTTATACCAGTGTTGTCCAAAAATGTCCATTGGTTTATCACTTGATAAAGCTAAATGAAGATCTGATATTGCATAAAGCGCCATATCTTCACCTTACTTTCCACTTACTTTTTTATCTATATCCATGACATAAGCAATTACCTTTGCAACAGCATCATAAAGCTCATAGGGTATATTGTCCCCCACATCAACATTGCTTAGTAATTCTGTCAGTTCCTTGTCATATACAACTGGTACATTGTTTTCCCCAGCCTTTTCAATAATTTTATCCGCTACATATCCCATACCTGAAGCTGTAACTATTGGTGCTGTATAATTTTCTTCATATTTTATTGCTGCCGCTTTTTTACTTTTATTCATAGAATGCTCCTTTAGCTAAACCCTAATGTTTAAACCTGAAAAATTACTATCTTCAAAAAATGATGCACAATTAGATAGGTTAATGTCCTGTTCTTTTTTTTCTACTTCTATATTAACATTATAGCCTAAATCACATAAGCTGTTTAATAAATTATTTTTACTATTATCTATTATTTTTATCCAAGTTTCGCTGCACCTAATATTAACATTCATACTGCTGTTCTTAATTTTAATGTAGGCATTTACTACACCCATATTTATAGTATTTACAGATGCAGCAATTTTAACATCCTTTGTATCTACTTTTTTGCCTTTTTTTCTATCATCTTTAACAATTAACTTGCATTCATAATTACTATTGTCCATTTTAACAGGTAAATCCATATAGTAATATTGATTCGAAATGGAGTTGAAGGTCTTAAAATCTGAAATATTCTGCTTAATTATTTGAGATATCTTATTGGATGTTTCCGGTAACTTTTCATTATTCATTTGAAGTACGGATTTTATAATATTTTTTATTTCCTCAGTTTTACTGTTTAGCTGAGACTTAATTTCCAACTCAGTACCTTTTTCAATACCCTTGGTTTTAATATCTCTAAAAAGCTCCTCACTGTTTTTCACAGTACTTTTGTTATCTAAAATGTTAGTTCTATTGCTCTTAGCTGTGTCTTTATTTTGGGTATTATCAATGTGTTTTTCAATTTTGTTATTTGGATCACGGCTTTTTACACTATCTTCATTTAACCTAATATCAGTTTTATTGCTATTGCTGCTATCCAACATTTTGTCTTTTTTCACATTCAAATCATTATTATTAATATTTTCATTGATTGTTCCCTTTTCATTATTATCATTGGATTGTATTTTTCTGCTGCTTTCCAAATTTGTGTTATCATTTTCAATATTATCCTTTGGTACATTGCTTATTATATTCTCTGTTTCACTTTTGCCTAAATTGGTCTCCAGCTGTGCTCCCAAATTTTTTATTTGCTTATATATTCCTTCAGGTTCCTTAAAAAGTCTATTATAACTTTTAATATTTTCCTGATTTATTTCCATACCGTTTTCCAGCATTGTCATAATATCTTCTGCAGTTACATTCTTAAGTTCATTAAAAAATGACTTAAGAGTGCTTGCAATTTCCTTACCTTTTGGTGAATTAATATCTATATTCTTACTGTTTAGATATTTTGCTATAAAATTGTCCTGTTCATCTGGTGTTGAAGCTATTTTACCAGCCATATCTATATATGTTTTAACCTTTGAAATATTTTCCTTAGTTAGCGGCATGTTATGCTTCGCCATATTTTCTAATAAATCATATTGTTCCTTACCCAATTCAATATTTTGATCCATTAACACTGATTCTATAGAACTACCATTATTTTTTGTGCTATCTTCATTTTGGTTAACAACTTTTATCTGAAGTTTTCCATCCTTAAAGCCATCCACTTGAAACTTTATTGGCTTATCCGTAGAAATGTTATTTTGATTTAATAGTTCTGCGGGGAATTGCCATCCATCAAGTAATCTCAGCAGTACTTCATTGTTATTATCACTAAGCTTAATTATTCTTGCTAAAAAAACCTGTCCTATATCAAATGAAATTTTCCCAGAAAATTTTTTTAAGTCAGGGCTATTTATACTATTTACATTCCATACTGCCGCCATTTTATACACCTCAATTAATTTATTATTTAATTATCGTTAAATATGAATAATTTTTTACAATAAAATAAAGCACTAACCAAATTTGGTTAGTACTTTATTTTATTGTATTTTTTTAATTTTCTTTTACTGTTTTGCTTTGTACGAAAGTATCATCATGTAGTATTGGTGATACTCCTTTGTATACTGCCATTGTTAAAGCTGATATTAAAACTCCTTTTAATATATTAAATGGCATTATGGACAAAACTACAAAGGAATTTAAATTTGTAATATTAGGATTAATTTTATTACCCATCGCAACTACAGCACTTATTGGGAATCCTAAAACTGATTCATAAAGAGGTAAAACTAGAACATAATTTAATATTGTAGCAAATATTGACATTACTATAGTGCCCAATACTAAACTTCCTAAAGCTGTTTTTCTACTTTTATTTTTGTTATAAATATATCCAGTAATCAACACCATTACTGATCCTACTGCAAAATTAGCAAATTCTCCAATGAAAGCAGTATTACCTTTAAATATTGCATGAAGTATATTTTTTAATAATTCGATTAATACTCCAGCAATAGGTCCCATGGCAAAAGCGCCAATTAAAGCAGGTAAATCACCAATGTCAATTTGCAAGAAGTTTGGAAATATTGGTAATGGCAATTCAATGAACATCAGTAAAAAGCCTATAACCCCAAGCATTGATACCTTCACTAAAATATTAAGTTTTTCATTTTTCATAAATGTACCCTCCTAAAATTTTGATATCTTCTAAGGGTGTGGGCATAATAAAAACCCTGTCAAAAAAAATGACAGGGCGAAAATTACATTATACCTTAACCTTCTTTCATCCAGACTTTACTGTCGGCTTCGGAATTACACCGAATCATGCCTAAATAGGCTCGTGGGCTATACCACCGGTGGGGAATCAAACCCCGCCCCGAAGATCATCTTTATTTAATTATTTTATGATTATATTCTACTACATACTTACTAATAATTCAATAGTTAAAATTTATATTATCAATAACTTTAATTACCTAATTCTTCCTTTTTCATACTAAGGGATATTCTCTTTCTTTTTTCATCAACCTCTAAGATTCTTACTTCTACTATATCTCCAACCTTAACCACATCTAATGGATTTCTCACAAATTTATCAGACAGCTGGCTAATATGTACAAGTCCATCCTGATGCACCCCAATATCTACAAATGCACCAAAATCAGCAACATTTCTCACAGTTCCATTTAACACCATTCCAGGTTTTAACTGATTAATGTCTATTACACCAGTTTTAAGAATTGGTTTTGGCAGCTCCTCCCTTGGATCTCTTCCCGGCTTCTTTATTTCTTTAATTATATCCTTTAAGGTTGGTACTCCAATATTAATACTTTGTGCAAGTTTTTCAAAACCAATTGTCTCCACTTTGTTGTCAATATCTATAAGCTTATTGTTTTTCAAATCCTGTATAGAATAACCTAAATTTTTAAGAAGTACTTTACACGCAGTGTAAGATTCAGGATGTACTCCTGTATTGTCTAATGGCTCAGCACTTTCCATGACTCTTAAAAAGCCCGCACATTGCTCATATGCCTTTTCTCCAAGTCTTTTAACTTTTAAAAGTTCCTTTCTGTTATTGAACTTACCATTTTCCTCTCTATATGTAACTATGTTCTTAGCAATGGTTGAATTTATACCAGACACATAGGATAAGAGGGACGGTGTGGCCATATTTAAATCTACACCTACATTATTAACACAGTTCTCTACTACCCCTCCCAATGACTCATCAAGCTTTTTAGGTGTCACGTCATGCTGATACTGGCCAACCCCTAAAGCCTTGGGATCTATCTTTACAAGCTCTGACAATGGATCTTGAAGTCTCCTGCCAATGGAGATAGCTCCCCTTATTGAAACATTTATATCAGGATATTCTTCGCTGGCTAGCTGAGAAGCAGAATATACTGAAGCGCCAGCTTCAGATACTATAACATAATAAAGTTCTTTACCTTTTTCTTCCTTTACCTCTTTAATTAATCGTGCAATTACCTCTTCGGATTCTCTGCTGGCAGTTCCATTTCCTAGAGATAATACATCTACATTATGTTTGTATACTAAATTCTTCAGTATTTTTATAGATCCTTCAATGTCATTTTGTGGAGCTGTGGCATACACTGTGGCTTGCTCTAAAAATTTGCCTGTATCGTCAAGTACCGCTATCTTGCACCCTGTTCTAAATCCTGGATCATATCCTAATACTACTTTACCTTTTATTGGTGATTGCATTAATAATGATTTCAAATTAGCTTTAAATACTTCAGTGGCACCATTCTCACCCTTTTCAGTGAGATCTGCTCGCACTTCTCTTTCGATAGATGGGTAAATGAGCCTCTTTAGTGAGTCTTTTATGCTCCCTACAATATATTTATCAGTAATGGGATTACTTTTTAAACATTGTTTTTCTAAGAAATTTATTATCTTTTCATTGTCTACAGTTATTTTAACAGATAATATTTTTTCTTTTTCTCCCCTATTGATTGCTAATATCCTATGAGGTGGAATCAATCTTACTGCTTCCTGATAATTATAATACATTTCATATGGAGTAGTTTCCTTACTGTCACCTGTAGTTTCAATTATTCCCTCTCTTTGTACCAGAGTCCTTATCCACTTTCTATAATCTGCATTGTCGGACATAACTTCACTTATTATATCCACAGCCCCTTGTAAGGCTTCCTCTCCAGAGCTCACAGACTTATCCTCATCAATAAATTGTTTGGAGTATTCCTCAATATCACCTTTAAAAGCTCCACTTAATATTAGTTCTGATAATGGTTTTAATCCTTTTTCAACTGCTATAGTAGCTCTCGTTCTTTTTTTAGGTTTATATGGTCTGTAAATGTCTTCTACTTCCGTTAATGTATCACACTTTTCTATATTAACTTTTAATTCTGCTGTCATCTTCCCCTGTTCATCAATTAACCTTATAATATCTTCTTTTCTGCTTTCCAAATTTCTAAGGTAGGTTAATCTTTCAGCAAAATTTCTAAGCACTATATCATCTAAGCCTCCAGTGGCTTCCTTTCTATATCTAGCTATAAATGGTACAGTATTACCATCATCCAGCAGTTTGATTACATCATTAACCTGATGTTCCTTTAAATTAAGTTCTTTCATTAAGCTTTCAGTAATATTCTTCATTTTTACCTCCAATAACAACATTTTCTATAGTTTATTATTTATGTCATACAATAAATTATACATTAAAATCAATTACAATACACCTTTAAACAGTTATATATATCTATTTTAATTCATAATATTAACAAGTAATAATTTAAAGGAGTAATTCATGAAAAAGCTTATAAACACATATATATTAACAATTTTACTGGTTTTTCTATTTTCCACCTTTCAAATATGTTATTATATTCATCCCTTCAAAAGCAGCAGGGTTATAGATTATATAAGCTATCTATCCTCAGATTCTCTTAAGGGCAGACTTGCCGGAACGGTTGACAATGCCATGGCAGCACAATATGTTAAAGAGCAATTTCAAAGTGAAAATTTACTGCCCTACAAAGGTTCCTATTACGAGAATTTCTCTGTTAAGTATCCTTATAAAATGGATAATAAGCCTTATTTAAAAATCTACAATCAGAACAAACAGCTTGTGAAGGAATTCAATTATGGCATAGACTATAAAGAAGATATGCTGAATTTTAAAATTAAAAATATAAGCTTCAATGTAAATGATAAAGTAACTTTTTCTGATAGTACAACTCAAGTAACAAAAGGTGACCATAAAGTGTTTTTTTATGTACCTGAGAAAAACAATATCAATTTCAGAAGCTCCTTTATTAACGATTCCTCTGTAAGCTTACTTATAATGGTGACGCAGAAAACCAATGAGGAAATTGAAAATATGTTAAAAAAGGGGTATACCGTTAGCTGCTACATACCCTATGAGGTAAAGGATGCCCAAATAAATAACGTTACAGCCTATATTAAAGGGAAGAATCCAAAGCTTTCTCCAATTATTATTAGTGGTCATTTTGATCATGTAGGCACTGATTTAAACGGCACAGTTTATAATGGAGCTCTAGATAATGCATCAGGCATTTCATTTGTTATGGAGCTTTCCAATTATGTGAAATCACTTGGTAAGCCGGAAAGGGATATTATTTTTGTGGGCTTTAATGCTGAAGAATTTGGATGTCTGGGATCCAAAGAATTTGTTGAGAAGTATAAGTCGGATATAAATGGCGCAAAGGTATTTAATTTTGATATGATAGGCAGTAATAATTCTGTGCCGTTATGTATAATGGGTGGGAATAAAGACACTAACAACACACCATTAATAAAATCAGCAGCCAATATATGTAAAAGCAATAAAATTTACTTTAACTATCTTTTTGAAGATTCCAGCGATCATGAATATTTCAGGAAAGAAAATATTGATGCTATAACTTTTATTGATAATGATCTGTCAAGAATTCATACTCCCAATGATAAAGTTTCATTTATTGACAGTAAATCCATCGATAGGTGCTTTGGCATAGTATCACAGGAAGTTATAGCAAATGCATTTAATAATAATTTTCTTTATTTTTACTATAAAGAAATTATGGGCATTTCCTTAACATTAATATTTGCAATACTGCTTTTAAATAGGGATTTACAATAATGTAAATCCCTATAATTTATTTTGAATTTAGTTTTAGATATTCAATAATAAAAATATCTATGTCTCCATCCATAACCCCATTAATATTTCCGCTTTCAGCCCCTGTCCTATGATCTTTTACCATAGTGTATGGTTGGAAAACATAAGATCTAATCTGACTTCCCCAGCCCATATCTTTAAGTTCACCAGTTAAATCTTCAATTTTCTCTTTGTGAGCTCTTTCCTTTAGCTCAACTAATTTAGCCTTCAGCATTTTTAATGCAGTTTCCTTATTTGAATGTTGACTTCTTTCATTTTGACACTGTACAACTATACCAGTTGGTATATGGGTTATTCTAATGGCTGATTCTGTTTTATTAACATATTGTCCCCCTGCCCCGCTTGCCCTGTAAGTATCAATTCTTAAGTCCTCATTTCTAATATCTATATCCTGTTCTTCTGTAAGTTCCGGCAATACTTCTAATGAAGCAAAGGATGTTTGTCTTTTCCCATTTGCATTAAATGGTGATATTCTCACTAATCTGTGTATACCCTTCTCAGCTTTTAAATATCCATAGGCAAAATCTCCTACAATCCTCAAAGTGGCACTTTTCAGACCATAATCATCTGCAGGAAGTATGTCTAAGGTTTCTACTTTAAATCCTCTTTTTTCCGCAAATCGTGTATACATTCTAAGCAGCATCTCAGTCCAATCCTGAGCATCAGTACCGCCGACACCAACATGCAGATTTAGTATAGCATTATTTTTATCATATTGTCCTGATAAAAGCGTTTCTATTTTTAATCTTTCAATTTCTTCCTTGATTTTTGCAGTCTCTGACAACACCTCTGATATTGAATTTGTATCTTCTTCTTCAAGGGTTAGCTGGGATAGTATAATTAAATCTTCAAGTGAATTATTTACAGATGAAAATTTATCAATTTTATCCTTAATATTTTTGGCCTCTACAGTTACTTCTTGGGCTTTATTTATATTATCCCAAAAGCCTTTTTCCTGCATATTATTTTCTAATTCCGTAACCCTCTTTGTCAAAGCTTCTATGTCAAAGTGAATCCCTTATTTCTTTTAATGTTTTTCTGAGTTCTATAAGTTCATTAATTGATTCTTCTACCTGCAGCAACATTTCCATCACTCCAATTTAAGCCTGTCTTCCGCAGCAGTTTTTATACTTCTTACCACTACCGCATGGACATGGATCATTTCTTCCTACCTTGTTTTCTTTTCTAACAGGTTCTTTTTTTAATGAATTATCATTTTCATAGTTAGTTGAAGTTTCTTTAGCAACTCTCTCTCTCTCAGGAGCCCTTTCAATCTGAACATGGAATAAATACTTAATAGTATCTATTTTAATGTTATATATCATTTCATTAAACATATCGCTGCCTTCAAACTGATAAGCTTGAGCAGGATCCTGCTGCTTATATGCTCTTAAGCCAATACCTTGTTTTAGATGCTCCATATCATCAATATGGTCCATCCACTTTGAGTCAACAACTCTTAGCATAATTACTCTTTCAATTTCTCTCATTTGTTCAGAAGTAAACTCCTGCTCTTTTGCAGCATACATACTTTTTGCGGTTTCTAATAATTTATCCTTTATTTCTTCATTTGATAACTTTGAAAGTTCTTCAACAGAAACAAAATCTTTAGGCAGGTATAAGTCCTCCTCAAAATCTATTAATTTTGCCAAATCACTTTCAAACTCTTCTTCTATACCTGAAACATGAGAGTCAACAGCTCCTGTTATAATATCCTCTATCATCTGTTGAACTTGTTCTTTTAAGTCTTCCCCTTCAAGAACTTCGGATCTTTGTTTATAGATTATTTCTCTCTGCTTATTGATAACATCGTCATACTGAAGTAATGTTTTTCTTATATCAAAGTTATTTCCTTCAACTTTCTTTTGAGCACTTTCAATGGCAGAAGTAACCATTTTGCTTTCAATGGCTTCATCTTCCTCCAATCCAAGCTTATCAACTAGCCCTTGAAGTTTATCTGAGCCAAATATTCTCATAAGGTCATCCTCTAAAGATACATAAAATCTTGAGGCACCTGGATCCCCTTGACGTCCGGAACGTCCTCTTAACTGGTTATCTATTCTTCTTGACTCATGTCTCTCAGTTCCTATTACCTTTAATCCGCCTACATCTACTACGCCTTCTCCAAGTTTAATATCAGTACCACGGCCTGCCATGTTAGTAGCTATGGTTACCATGCCCTTCTCTCCTGCATGGGATATTATTTCTGCCTCCATCTCATGGAACTTAGCATTTAAAACCTGATGAGGAATCCCTCTTTTCTTAAGTATGTCTGAAAGCAATTCTGATTTTTCTATACTAACAGTACCAACAAGTATTGGCTGACCCTTTGAATGTGTTTCAACTATGTCATCGGCAATTGCCATAAATTTTCCCTTTGCAGATTTATAAACTAGATCAGAGCTGTCAGTTCTAGCTACTGGCAAATGTGTTGGAATCACAATAACATCCAATCCATAAATTTCTCTAAATTCATTTTCCTCAGTCAAAGCTGTACCTGTCATTCCTGATAATTTATTATACATTCTAAAATAGTTCTGATATGTTATAGTAGCAAGGGTTTTAGATTCTCTTTCTACTTTAACTCCTTCTTTTGCTTCTATAGCCTGGTGTAATCCATCACTATATCTTCTTCCTTCCATTGCTCTTCCAGTAAATTCATCAACAATAAGAACCTCTCCATCTTTAACCATGTAGTCCTTATCTTTTTTCATTATATAATTACCCTTCAATGCCTGAACAACATGATGCTGAATCTCCATATTTTCCGGATCAGCATAGTTTTCCAACCTAAAGAACTTTTCTGCCTTTTCAACTCCTTCATCAGTTAAAATAACTGAGTTTGCTTTTTCATCCACTGTAAAATCTTTTTCCTTAACTAATGACTTTGCAAAATAATCTGCTACCTTATAAAGCTCAGTTGATTTCTCACCCTGACCAGATATTATCAATGGTGTTCTAGCTTCATCAATTAATATAGAGTCCACCTCATCCACGATGGCAAAGTTTAGTTTTCTTTGGACCCTTTCTTCCTTGTATATAACCATGTTATCTCTAAGATAATCAAAGCCTAACTCACTGTTAGTTCCATATGTTATGTCACAGTTGTAAGCTTCCTGCCTTTGAGTCTGGTCTAAATCGTGAAGTATTACTCCAACCTTTAATCCTAAAAATTCATGTATTTTTCCCATCCAGTCTCTATCTCTTTTTGCCAAATAATCATTTACTGTTACAATGTGAACGCCCTTACCTGACAATCCATTTAAATAGGATGGCAATGTTGCAACTAATGTTTTACCTTCACCAGTTTTCATTTCCGATATTCTTCCCTGATGAAGAACAATGCCGCCAATTAACTGCTCTCTAAAGTGTTTCATACCAAGCACCCTCTGTGATGCCTCTCTTACAACAGCAAAGGCTTCTGGTAAAATGTCGTCCAAAGTTTCACCATTGTTTAGTCTGTTTTTAAATTCATCAGTTTTACCCCTTAACTGATCATCACTCAATTTGGAGATTTCAGGTTCTAGGCTTTCAATTTTATCTACAATAGGAAGTATTCTCTTTACTTCCCTTTCGCTATATGTTCCAAAAACTTTGTCAAAGATTTTCATATTTTTTATCCTCACTATTCAAATAAAAATTTATATAAGCATAAATATACACCATAAAATTATAGCACTTAATTAAATTTCATTCAACTTCATAATTTTAAATATTGGTAAATATATCAAAACCATTGTTTTATAAAAAAAAGAGGAGTAAAGCTCCTCTTTAGACTCTTATTCAAATTCAGGTTCGATTAAACCAAAGTTCCCATCTTTTCTCTTATAGATAACATTTACTTCACCATTATCGGCATTTTCATATACAAAGAAATTGTGTCCTAGTAATTCCATCTGCAATACAGCTTCCTCATTTGACATAGGTTTTATTGCAAATTTCTTAGTCTTAACAATTTTTCCTTCAGCTTTTTCTTTTTCATCTACATCTGGAATATACTGAAATCTTAATGAATCACCATGATTTCTTCTTTCCAATTTTGTTTTCTGTTTTCTTATTTGTCTTTCTAATTTATCTACAACTAAATCAATTGAAGCGTACATATCATCATTTGATTCCTCACCTCTTAATATTACTCCATTAAAAGGTATCGTAACTTCGATTATTTGTCTTGTCTTTTGAACACTTAAAGTAGCATGTGCCTCTACTTCAGGGTTGAAATATTTATCCAATCTAAACAACTTTTTTTCAACTGCACTCCTAAGCCCATTAGTAATATCGATGTTTTTCCCATTTACTGTTATCTTCATGTTTTCAGCCCCTCTCACACCCCGTAGGTGATTTTTGTAAAATAAACTATGTTACCACTAATGAATTAGTGGTTATTTATTAATATTATTTTAATACCTTTTTAAAATAATAACAAGTTTAATATTGGTAATTTACAAAATATTAAATATATTTACGCAATTATTTATTAATATTCCTTATTTATTCTCCATATTTGTAAATTTATCTACTTATTACTTGTCCAACCGCAAATATCCCTTATTTGATTACCTTACCCCTAGCCTTTTTAATTCCTAATTTTCTTAAATATTCTTCACTAACATCCGGTATATACATATCTATTTTAATTGTATTATTATTTATCCTCTTTATTGCTCCACCTATATCCTGGTTAACAAACACTCCCATGTTTTCTAAATATAATTTTGTACCAAAAGGATATTCCTTAGGCATGGCTATGTTTCCCCTGCTAAGTTTTAAATTGTTTGCTCCAATTCCATCTGTTTTATTACAATCTGATATATTATTTGTATAATATGAGACTATAACATTTATCCAATTTTCATCCTCAGAAAAACATGTGTTTATATATTCCTCCTTTTTTACTTCACTAATATTAATTTCCCTTCCCTTAATTTGAGCCGTCATTCCAGTGTTAATCGGTCTGCACTCTATATAAGCTGCCAGTCCAATTACTCCAAACAGGCCTATTGACATTGAATCACCACCTTATTGATTTCCATTTATTTCTAAATTATTGACTGATTTTTATTAATGTATTCACTATTTGAACAGAAAAAAACTTCAACAGGTTTCAGACCCTATTGAAGTTTTATTATTGTATTCAATTTCTACACTGACTGGAACGGGATAATAAATCATCAACAGTGCCTCATTACTATGATTATGTATATAATTCCAGGAACAGCTAGTTTACTAGTTGGGAATATAGCTAGCTATATATTTTCTGAAAGGATAAGAATTTCAAAATCACTCACAATATAAATATGGCAGCCTCAAAATAAATATGGCAGCCTCAAAAGAGACCGCCATTGCGCATTATTAATGCATTCTTAAGTCAGTTGACCTGGTTTTTGACCCCACACTCGCCTTTAGAAACAGTCTTACTTATATTTTATGATGGAGTGTGTGCAAGTCTTGATACTACTAGCTTACCTAGTTATATCTTTTTATATATAAACTGTATTATTTATTAACTCAGTCGGGAATGAATCGGGAATAATTTATAATTTATTAATTAATAATAATCTGAAAGGTATGGGGATTTGTGAAAGCTTACGTTACACTATCTGCCCACAATCTCCACATATCCTACTAGAATTTCTCAGCCCTTATAATTAAAATAAAATATTTTAATAAAAAAAAGAAACTATGAAATCATGGTAATTAATCTATATAATAGTACTTTTCTTTACTGTTTTCTTTTTTGGATTAGCAGGAAACCGACCTTTTTTTACTCGTTCTTCCTGTTTATACAGTTCATGAATCTATCAAAACATTGTAAAGCCTAATACTGCAATTAAAATAGATACCATCTTGTCAACAATAAATAATGAAAATCCGACACATAGAATTCCTCTAATTAGATAAAGTGGCCAAATATGTTTTCCTATGCAATATTCAGATTCTAAACTACCAACTTTCATAACGGACACCTTTCCAACTCTTTCATCGTCGGCCCCTTTCCGTTATGAGAATTGGTCTAAAATTTACTGTATTTCTATTTAAGACTTCTATCAATTGAATTATTATTAATTCTAATATGCACCTATACCATAACCAGAAAGTAGCTGTCATCTTTTGTAATGCTACTTTCTTAGTTATTCATTCTATTAACTCCATTGTTATCTTTATATATATCATTTATAACATAATAGTTTAGTGCTATTCAAAATCAAAACCGTTCCATTTTTTCTCATATACAAGCAAAAATAGCTATATATCCTGTCTTATCAGGACATATAGCTGCATTTTTAAAACTGTAACTTTTGCAACTGTTCTAACTGCTGATCTAAGTTATCGATATTTGCGTTTAATGTCTTAGTATCTAGTGGTTTTACTTTTACTGCAGCAGTTATAATATGTAATGGTTCTTCTATCCTATCATATAATGCCGGGGATTTTGCCTTAATATTATCCTCGAATTGCTTCCAGTTTTCTTCTAAACCTTCAGAAGTTTTTATAGCGTTATCCTCTTCTTTATTGGCTATCTGTTCCTTCATCTTTTTTGAAATATCTCTCATGTTTTGGATACCAGATGTAGTTAAGTCTGCTAATTTTACTTGATCCAGCAGCTTATCTAAATTATCCATAGCAGTATTAATAGAATTGACATCAAGAGGTTTTACCTTTACAGCTGCAGTTATAGTATGTAATGGATCCTCAACTTTTTCGTATAGAGTAGGGTATTTTTCTTTAACATTGTCCTCAAATATCTTCCAGTTTCCTTCTAAACCTTCAGAAGTTTTTATAACCTTATCTTCTTCCTTATTATTAAGTTCTGTTTTCATTTGCTTAATAACCTCTTTCATATTATTGCTTCCCTCTTGAATAGTAAGAGTTTTTGGCTTTTCTGAAGAAGACCCCAGTTTATTTTGATTTTGAGCTGAATTTGAAGCTTGTTCAGTTTTCTGTGTGCCACATCCTGACAAAGTTAGTACTATACCTAAAGAACTTACAATAAATAATTTTTTTAAATTCATAATTATGCTCTTTCCTCCTAAATATTAAAGCTTTTAATTTTTATCTTAGTCAACTTTTAAGTCTTTTGAATTTATTTGATTTATAAAAAGCATTGTAATTGCAACTATTATTAGAATTAACTGTGGAAGAAATCCTTCCCAGGTTGGGTACATTCCTATCCAACCTATACTAGGTAGAATATCACTAGAAGTTGCAGGTAATAATCCGGCTAATTGTAGTCCATTTATACCCATCCCTGTGAACTTCAATCCTAAGTAGAAAACTAATAAGCTTGATACCATAAAGAATGGTCTCATTGGAATACGTAAGCCAACCTTTAAGATAAGCAAAGCAATAAATACTAATATAGCCATACCAATTGCAATACCAATAAGTAAGTCGGATAACTTAATTGATGAAGCCATTCCGATATAAAATAAAACTGTTTCAGTTCCTTCTCTAAACACCGCTAAAAATGCTAATAATCCTAATGAAAATAAGCTACCGGTGGCTATAGCTTGTGAACTCTTATCATTAACATAACTTTGCCATGCCTTAACGCTAGATTTGCTATGTAACCAATAGCTAACATATATAAGCATTACTGCCGCAAATGCCCCTGTCCAACCTGAAATTAGAAAATTATTATTTCCAAAAGTGCCAGATGAGAATAAGACCTTTACAATTACAGCTAGTACTATACTTACCGCAAAGCCTATACCAACCCCGCCATATATCCATATTTTCTTGTCTTCATGTCCTGACCTATTTAAATAGCCCAATAATGCTATTACCACTAGCAGAGCTTCTAACCCTTCACGAAGTATTATAGTAATAACATCTACCACTGAATAAGAATTACCACCTGCAAGTGGTGATAAATATGTATGCATTTTATTAATTGCTTTTAAAGCATTATCAGTTTGTACTGGACTTGTAGAAAGATATGCCTTAGCACTAACCATATCTTTCTCTGCATCATCATATACCTTTTTAGACTTAGTAAGAACTACTCCTTCAACATCAAGCCATGAAGAGCTAAAATTATTCATGGTTTTCAAAGCTGCTGACGTATCTCCATTATCTATTTGAGATTTTGCTTTTTCTAAAAGTTTCACTAAATCTTCAACAGTAGTATTTCCCTGTCCATTATCTTTTGAACTACTTTTACTATTTTCATTACTTTTAAACTTTCCTGAAGCAAAATCTTTATCTACAGTATCTAAATCTTTAAGAGCTTGTAACAACTTATCCTTTTGAATTGGATTTTGGGAAAGTAAAAATGTAACCATTCCCATTTTATCTTCAATACTACCGTAGGCTTCTTTCGATTTAGCCTTTACTCCATCCTCAATATTCCTCCAGCTCTCTTGAAAATTATTATATGATTCTTTGACCTTTTCCATATCTCCTGATTGAACTGATTCAATTGATTTCAACACAGCTTGATTTGCTTTGTTTAAATCTTCTTCAGCACTTGCTGCAAAAACTGTACTAGGTAAAATAGATATAGTAATCATAACAAGTAAAAATAATGCAAAAACTTTTTTCAACTTTAACTACTCCTTTCATTAATCCTATTTAATAATAATTTCGAATTTAATATTTGATAACTAATACCATTTGATATTGAATTTTATTATCATTTATTCGGCAAAATTATTATATACTAGCCTTTCTTAAATAGCAATGGTAATATTTTTTTCTAACAGCTTTAATATTATTAATATTAGATAATAAAATAAAAGTTGCATTATTTCTGTCTAACAAACCCATTTCTACCTTTTTCCATAATATTTCATGTATAGTTTCAATTTGTTCTATCAAAAAATAGTTACTATCTTTCGATAATAACTTTAATTAATGTAAATTATTAAATAAATTCACCATAAACTAAAATGAATATTAGTAACACTTAGAAAACATTTGCATATAATATATAATTTAAGTAAAATTTTTTTGGAGGATTTTTAATGGCTTTCAAAAGTAATGACCAAGACCCTAGCATCAATAATTTTGAAAATTCTGTATGGATTCTTAGATCCTACAGTACTTGCCAAACTTTCAGTAGTTGATATCAGCTTACCCCAAGTATCATAGGTATATGCTATAACCTGTGCTCCTGTTTTATCAAAAAGTCCAATTATATCTCCCTGTGCATTTCTTATATAGTAGTATTCTGCACCATTTAAGCTCATGCTTACAAGGCTTCCTGAAGCATCATATGAATAATATATTTTGTAAGTTCCATTATCTTCGTATGTTACCTTATCTCCAACTAGACGGTAATTAGTTGTTACTCCATCTACTGTCTTCTGATTCCTTATTCCGGAATCATTATATTTATAGCTTATACTATGTCCATTTCCAATCATAGACTTTAGTTGTCTTCCTTTTTCCCAGGTATATGTCCACCCATTATAAAATGGGTGGTTTGCTCTAGCCCTATAAGGGCATAATGCTGGCTGTGTCTCAAGACACGCTAAATAGTCCGCCAACCGCACAATTTTACTGTTTACCCCTAAAAGGGGTCATTTATTTATTGCCTTTATTTTCTGGCTCACCCGTAAACGGGTCAATAAATTCTTTCATACTTATTTGATCACTTGCAATATCTTCCTGTAATTGGTTCTTTATATATTCTTCTATTGCCTTTTTATTTCTTCCAACTGTGTCAACATAATATCCTTTACACCAAAATTGTCTATTCCCATACTTATATTTAAGATTGGCATGCCTATCGAATATCATAAGCGAACTCTTACCTTTCAAGTATCCCATAAACTGTGCTACACTTAACTTTGGTGGTATACTCACCAGCATATGAATGCGGTCTGGACATACATTTGCTTCTATTATTTCTACCCCTTTATGCTGGCATAAATTCCTAAGTATCTGCCCTACATCTGCCTTTACTTTCCCATAAATTATCTGTCTACGATATTTGGGTGCAAACACAATATGATATTTGCAATTCCATTTACTATGTGCTAAACTCTGACTATCCATTTGGATTACCTCCTTTGCTTATAAAACTTGGTTGGCGAACCTAATTTTATATTAGCAATGGAGGTTCATTTTTTCTACTCATAGCTATAATCTTTTTAGAACCACAGGTAAAACCTGTGGTTCTAAAATACAAATAAATATAGCAGCCTCATAAGAGACCGCCATATCGCATTATTAATGCATTCTTAAGCCAGTTGACCTGGTCTTTGACCCCACACTCGCCTGCTGGAAGTTTTGCTACCCGGAATTACCCTCTCACTACTAATTCTCTCGCTTTAAGCGGCAGGACTAACTTCTAAGCCGCACCATGCTCATTAAACATTTTATTTAACTTACGTGGATCGTTTTGCCTGCGACTGGCATCGACTTTCAACCACAAACCTAGCTTAATTTATAATATAAAATTATATTACTATTACATTATATCTTACTTTTTGCTGCAGTCAATATAACAATTTCCTTAGCTCCATTTTTTAATAACACTTCACTGCAGCTATATGAGGTAGCACCAGTGGTAATAACATCATCTATAATTAATATTGTTTTGTCCTTTATTTTAGTTTTATCAATTTTTATTTGGAAGCTGTCTTTAATATTTTCCCAGCGTTTCTCGCCGCTTAGTCCAATTTGATCTTTAGTTTCCTTACTTTTTATTAACATTGCCTTAACAGGTATATTTAGTCTTCTGCCAATTAACCTTGCAAGAATTTCACTTTGATTAAACCCTCTTTTCCTACAAGAAAGCTTTGTTAATGGAACGTATGTAATTAAATCACAATTAATTGAGTTTTTTATATATGCATCAGCCATAAAACAACTTAATGCCTCAGAACATATAAAATTATTTTTATATTTAAACTTTAATATCAATTCCATAGTTGTTCTTGAATAATATGCGAAGCTGAAACATTTAATTTCTCTTTCTCTCTTAACTACCATTGGAACTGAACACTTTGTTATACTATTTAAGCAATCTTCACATAGGAATTCATGATTTTCAAGAAGATTACCACACAATATACATTGTTCCAATGAAGGATAAATTAACTCCACTATGCAATTGAAAATATATCTTATATATCTAATAAATTTCTTTCCCATGCTTCTCTATTAAAATCCCTTATTATTTTTCTAGCAGTATCCATATCATCGGTTTCTGAGTTAGATAAAAAAATTATCTCTCCTCTATAATCTTTTTTACCTTGTAAATTTGAACTGCATAAATAAACCAATTTCTTATAATCATATAATCCATCATTAGTAAAAAATATCATTTTGTCAAGATTTCTTATATTATTGAATATAGAAGAAAAATCATCTGTTATTAAGATTCCATCCTTTACATGTTTAAAATTTATAATCACTTTACCATTGTCCCCTGTATGATAGCAGTAAATATTTTTAGTTAAATTACTTCCGCATTGGCTTATATGACCATAAACATTTACCAATCGTTCCATACTTGGAACATAAATTATTACTTTTCTCATTGAGCTTAATGACCAATTCAAATATTCATAAATTACATATGGTATCTCTTTGTTAATATCTAATCTGGTAAGCACAACTCTAGGCTCACTTTGCGGCAATCTGCTTCTATTTACAGGAAGTAATATTTCTTTATTATCATTTTCAATTCCTTCAATGGAATAAAATATTATTTTACCGTTTTCTTTGCATTTATCTTTAGCCAAATTAATAATTTGGTCTTTTGTATGCACTGGAAGACTTCTAACCTCATTGTATATTATCAAATCATACTTTTCCAAGCTAGCTTCCGCATTTTCATAATTACATATTACTAATGGGCTATCAGCACTTATACTTTTGGATCTAATATATGTATATCCTCTGAATTTTGTAGATTGTTTTATATTATCTATTAAATCAATTTCTTTTTCGTTTTCCCCAGTAATATACATAATTTTTTTTTGATTATATACATAGGATATAATTGTTTTTAATAGGTATATTGAAGAATTAAATGGTACTGAAGTAATATTCAATACTTTTTCATTACCATTACTCCATTCATAAATAAATTCACTAACTTTATTTTCCCATATATTTATTTTCATACTATATCACTCTCAATAATATCCTTAATTCTCCACTTTAATAGTGAATATCTCTCAAAACTTCTATTGTTGTCAATCATGTGCTTAATTGCCTTTATTGACCCCACTAAAACCACTAACTTCTTAGCTCTAGTAATACCTGTGTAAAACAAGTTTCTATTCATTAGTAAAGGCGGACCGTTAAAAACCGGCATTACTACTACTGGAAATTCACTTCCCTGGCTCTTATGAATAGTAATTGCATATGCAAGATCAACTTCATCTAGATAAATATTATCATAAATTACTCTTCTCTCATCATCAAATATAATACTTACAGTATTATTATCATGATTAATTTCTTCGATAAAACCCACATCCCCATTAAATATGCCAAGTCCTTCATTTTCTCCATAGCCGCTAATTCTAGTCCATTTTAACGAGTAATTATTTTTTGTCTGCATTACCTTATCGCCAACCCTGAAGATAATATCTCTTACTTCCTTTTCATTTTTAGATTTATCGGGTGGATTTAAAACACTTTGAAGCATTTTATTTAAATTAGATACTCCAAGTATTCCCTTCCTCATTGGAGATAAAATTTGAATATCAGATTTCTTGTTCCAGCTTTTATTGAATTTAGGCAGTCTAGTATCAATTAGCTGAATTAGTGTATCTATAATTTTATTCTGTTCTTCACATCTTATAAAATAAAAATCCTTATCCTTTTCATTTAAAATTGGCATCTCACCATTATTTATCTTATGAGCATTTAAGGTTATCATACTTTTTTCCGATTGCCTGAATATGTCCCTTAGTCTAACCACTTTAACACAATTACTTTCAATTAAATCCCTTAATACATTTCCAGGCCCAACTGAAGGCAATTGATCTACATCTCCCACAATAATCAGCCTTGTACCCAATGATATTGCTCTTAGAAGATTATTCATGAGCATAATATCTATCATTGATGCCTCATCCACTATTATTACATCGCATTCAAGTGGTGACTCTTCTCCCCTATTAAACAGCATATCACTTTCCTGCTCATTTATACCCATTTCTAATAACCTGTGAATTGTCTTTGCTTCTCTGCCAGTTGTTTCCGTCATCCTTTTTGCTGCTCTTCCTGTAGGTGCAGCCATCATAACCGTTAGGCTATACTTTTCAAATATTTCTGTAATACAGTTAATGATAGTGGTTTTACCAGTTCCTGGGCCACCTGTAATAATTTCAACACCATTTTCTAATGCTCCTCTAATGGCTTCTTTTTGTGAAGGTGCAAAATTAATATTATTATCCTTCTCAAATTCATTTATATCATTTTCAATGTCAATTTTTAAATCTTCATATTTATTGAAGCAAAGAGAAAGTATTTTTCTTGTAACTCCTAATTCACAGTAATAATATGGTACTGTAAAAACGCAGTTATTATTTTCTACCGTATCAATTTTCAGTTTCCCGTCAACTGTACATTGTATTATATTTTCTTCAACTTCACTTTGCTTTACGCCTAAAATAGACACACTTTCTTTTAACAATTTGTTCATTGGCATATATGTATTTCCTAGCATACAGAATTGATTAACTATATAAATAATTCCACTTTGAATCCTAAATGGCGAATTAGCTTCTATTCCTATACTTCTAGCAATTTTATCTGCAGTTTTAAAGCCAATTCCGGAAATTTCATCTGTAAGCACATAAGGATTATTTTTTACTACAGAAATAGATTCACCGCCAAACCTTTTATGGATTTTTAGGCACTGATTTGGTGTGACACCATAAAAACTTCTAATGTTTTTTCTCCAAATTTCTCTACAATCTTTTTTGCAGTAACAGGTCCTATGCCCATAATAATTCCAGAGGATAAATATCTCTCAATCCCAGTTAGAGAACTAGGAACTATTTCCTCAATACTCTCTACCTTGAATTGCTGACCAAACTGTGGATGTATTGCCCATTCTCCCTTTAATTTCACATTTTGTCCTTCAATAATATATGGCAAGCATCCAACAATGGTTATAGTTGTTTTATCATCTTTTAACTTAGCTACAGTATATCCATTATCATCATTTTTAAACACTATATCTTCAATAGAACCTTGTATTTCCTGCATAAAATTTCACCTACTATTATTATAATGTTTAACAATATTCTTATAGTTTATTCAAATATTGAAAATCACACCTTATAAAACGTATTATTATTATATCATAAAAAATGTAAGTATTTATTAAAATAATTTCATAGAGCAAATTACCGCTTAAAATAAAAAAGGATTTCTTATGTAAAAAAGAAATCCTTATAAATAAATTACATATATTTTTTTATTTCAGAAACTTTGTTTAACTTTTCCCACGGAAGATTTAAATCTGTTCTTCCAAAATGGCCATAAGCCGCAACCTGTTTATATATAGGTCTTCTTAAATCCAAATCTTTTATAATTGCAGCTGGCCTTAAATCGAATACTTTGCCTATTATATCAACAATTTTATCATCAGATATTTTCCCTGTTCCAAATGTATCAACCTCAATGGATACTGGTTTTGCCACACCAATTGCATATGCCAATTCTATTTCAAGTTTATCTGAAACCCCAGCAGCCACTAGATTCTTAGCTACCCATCTTGCTGCATATGCTGCGGATCTATCAACTTTTGTTGGATCTTTTCCTGAAAAAGCTCCCCCTCCATGTCTTCCATATCCACCATAGGTATCAACAATAATCTTTCTTCCTGTTAGGCCTGAATCTCCCTGAGGTCCGCCTATAACAAATCTTCCTGTTGGATTGATATAATACTTTGTATTTTCATCTAGCAAGTCATGCGGAATAACTTTTCTAATTACAAATTCAATCATATCTTTCTCAATTTGTTCCCTAGTTACTTCTGGACTATGTTGAGTTGATATTACTATAGTGTCTATTCTTACTGGCTTATCATCTTCATATTCAACTGTAACTTGTGTTTTGCCGTCTGGTCTTAAATAATCTAATGTACCGTTCTTTCTGACCTCCGCAAGTCTTCTAGAAAGCTTATGTGCCATTGCTATTGGCATAGGCATATATTCAGGAGTCTCGTTTGTAGCAAACCCAAACATCATTCCTTGATCACCAGCTCCAATAGCTTCTACCTTATCCATCTGTCCTTTTTTTGATTCTAAAGCTTCGTTTACACCTAATGCAATATCTGCTGACTGCTCATCAATTGAAGTAAGTATTGCACAGGTATCTGCATCGAAACCATATTTAGCTCTTGTGTAACCTATATCCTCTATTGTTTTTCTAACTATCTTTGGAATATCAACGTAACATTTTGTAGATATTTCTCCCATAACCATAACCATACCAGTGGTTACAGTGGCTTCACAGGCAACCCTACCATCAGGGTCGTTTTCTAATATTGCATCTAATACTGCATCTGAAATCTGATCACATATTTTATCTGGATGTCCTTCAGTAACAGATTCTGATGTAAATAATCTTCTCATTATTCCCTTTCCACCTTTCTCAACACACTATTTAATAAAAAAACCTCTTCATAAGAAGAGGTTAATTACTAACAACTCTCTTATCTTGCAGAAATAATCCGCAGGAATTGGCACCATAATGCAATGCACCGGTTGCCGGGTTTCATAGGGCCCTTTCCCTCCACCTCTCTTGATAAGAGTAACTATATATAATTTTTACAAACTTAAAAGACACTAATCCTAGTGTCTTTGGTGGAGGAGGATGGATTCGAACCATCGAAACATTACGTAACAGATTTACAGTCTGCCCCCTTTGGCCACTCGGGAACTCCTCCATACATGGTGCTGGCAGTAGGACTTGAACCCACCACCTACTGATTACAAGTCAGTTGCTCTACCAGATGAGCTATGCCAGCGCATTATTTTGTCTATATAAATTAAATAAAATGGTGGGCACAACAGGGCTCGAACCTGTGACCCTCTGCTTGTAAGGCAGATGCTCTCCCAGCTGAGCTATGCGCCCATTTTATGGTGGAGGAGGATGGATTCGAACCATCGAAACATTACGTAACAGATTTACAGTCTGCCCCCTTTGGCCACTCGGGAACTCCTCCGTACCTGGTGCTGGCAGCAGGATTTGAACCCGCGACCTATTGATTACAAATCAATTGCTCTACCAACTGAGCCATGCCAGCATATTTAATTTATAT
>JAQSXU010000111.1 GCA_029256485.1 Clostridiaceae bacterium | reverse complement strand
AACAGCAGCTGAGAATAATGTTCCAAAAAAAGTATAGGCCATAAATGAAGCTTCTCCTTTTCTTATAATTCCCTGATCCATTGCTTCTTCCAAATATACTTGTATATTTTTTATATATTCATGTATAGAATCTCTAAGTTCAAGCTGTCTAAGCTCTTTACCCCATAATTGGCTCATCATAACTTTAAAGAAATCTCTGTTTTGATATACTAAGCTTAATTGAATTTTACATAATATTTTCAACTTATTTAAAGGATTGTCCTCCCTAATTACCGCATCTTCTACTTGCTCTCTAATTACATTCATTCCTTCAGATATAATATATTTAAATATTTCCTCTTTACTTTTAAAATGATAATATAATGTACCTTTAGCTACACCAGCATTTCCAGCTATATCATCCATTGTTGCTCCATCGTATCCCTTATCTGAAAATATCTTTATGGCAGATTGAAATATTGATTTTTTTGTTTTATTCATTAATTTTCACCCCAGTTAAAAAAACTTTATACCAGTCAGTCAATACAATATAATTATACTATTATATATTTACAACACAATAGCTTTATATAATATTAGATGAACTTTACACAATATTCTGTAATTACTCTTTATAACTACTTTTTTTAGAAAATATAATGTATAATTACTGTATTATCATAATTATTAAAGTAAAAGAGGCATGAAATGATTAAATTTTACAACAGAAAAACAAAACAATATGACATTGAAAAGGTAGCTGGAGAAAAATATTTAAATTGGACTTACTCTTCTCCATTAGGCATGACTTTATTAGAAGCAGTTATAAAAAAGAAGTTGTTTAGTAAACTTTATGGATGGTATTGTGATACGAAACTTAGTAGAAAAAAAATATTACAATTTATAAATGAATTTGATTTAGATGTATCCACCTTTAAAGAGTCAGTAGATTCATATAATTGCTTTAACGATTTTTTTGCCAGAAAATTAAATAATAGTGCACGTCCAATTAATAATAATAATGAAATTTTAATTTCACCTGGTGACGGAAGGCTAACAGTTTATGAAAATATAGATTTAAATAATATTATTCAAGTAAAGGGAATTACCTATAGTTTAAGAGAATTAATAAATAATGATGAAATTGCTGACAGATTTGCTAAAGGCACTTGTCTAATTTTAAGGCTGTGCCCTACGGATTATCATAGATTTCATTTTATTGACTGTGGTATATGTGAAGAAACAATAAAAATAGATGGTAATTACTATTCAGTTAACCCTATAGCCCTTAACAAAATTCAAGGGTTATTTTGCAAAAATAAAAGAGAATGGAGTATTTTCCATTCAAAAAACTTTGGCCATATACTTCATGTTGAAGTAGGAGCTACCTGTGTAGGTTCCATTATTCAAACATACAAACCAAATTCACAAATATCTAAAGGCAGTGAAAAAGGATATTTTAAATTTGGAGGCTCAACTACAATATTATTCTTTGAAAAAAATAATATTAAAATAGATGAGGATATACTTTCTCAAAGCAGCTTGGGTTATGAAACCCAAGTAGTTTTTGGAGAAACTATAGGACACAAAAAAATATTATAGCTCTTCCTTTTCAGATAAATTTACTTCAATGTCTCTAATTCTTTTGTTCAATATTGGATGAACCACATATGGTGCTATGTCACAAAGAGGCTTAATTACGAAAAGCCTCTCAGCCATTCGTGGATGAGGAATTATAGTATGTTCATTAGAACATATTAAATCATCATATAAAAGTATGTCTAAGTCTATAGTTCTTGGTCCCCATCTTATAACTCTTTCTCTTTTAAGCTGCTTTTCTACATCTAATAGAAAATCCATTAATTCTCCTGGTTGAAACAGTGTTTTTATTTCTATTGCGCAATTAATAAAATCATCTTGTTCTAAATAACCAACAGGCTTAGTGACATAAAATTTAGACTCCTTAGTAACTTTATTACAAATATTAGAATTTATTAATTCAATGGCATCCCTTAGGTTCTTTTCCTTGTCACCCATATTAGAACCAATTCCAATATAAACTATATGCCTTTTACGTTCTATTTCAACTGCAGCATATTCCACAGGTTTACCTATTGGAGCCCAAGGCTTTTTAAGTAAGACTTTAATACTTTCCACAATTTCGTAATTCAATAGTATAAATTCAGCTATTTTTTCTGCAGCAGTTTCTATTAGATCATATTTTTCTTTTTTAAATTCATTCTCTATTTCACAGCATAACTTAGCATAATTTACAGTTTCATTTAAATTTCCATGGATTGCTGCTTGTCTTAAACTTAAACTTAATCCTAATGATATTATAAATTTTTGGCCTAATTTTTTTTCCTCATCTAAAACTCCATGGTTTGCAAATATTTCTAAGTTTTTAATATAAATTTTATCCATGTGTATTTATCCCCTTTTATTATATAACTTTATTCTTATCTATTTCTCATTATTGCATCTGTCATCATAGCCGCCCTCTTGTTCTCCAGCACATCATGAACTCTTACAAAGTCACAGCCTTTCATTATTCCAATAACTGTAGTTGCAACTGTACCTTCAACTCTTTCTTCAGGTGGAACATTGAGAGTATTTCCTATCATTGACTTTCTTGATGTGGCGAGCAATATTGGATACCCTAGCTTATTTAATTTTTCCAAATTGTTCATAACTATCAAATTTTGTTCATAGTCTTTAGCAAAACCAATTCCTGGATCCAGTATTATATTTTCTTTCTTCACTCCAGCCTTTAAGGCTATTTCAACACTATCTTGCAAATCATCTATCATATCCTGCATTAAGTTTCCATAATTATTATTTCTCCTATTATGCATTAAGCAGCAGGTAATCTGGTATTTTGCTGCAACTTTAGCCATATATGCATCTTTTTTAAAACCCCAAACATCGTTTATTAAATTTGCACCTGACTTAACAGCTAATTCTGCAACGTTACCCTTATATGTGTCAATTGATATAGGAGTATCTACTTCTTTTCTTAAAGCTTCTATTACTGGTATAACTCTCCTGATTTCCTCTTTCTCATCCACAGGCTTATGATTAGGTCTTGTGGATTCTCCTCCTATGTCAATTATATCCGCACCTTGTTCTATCATTTCCTTTGCATGCATAATGGCCTTTTCAATATTAGTAAATTTTCCTCCATCAGAAAATGAATCTGGAGTAACATTTAATATTCCCATTATATAAGTTCTTTTTCCCAAATCAAAATCTTTATTTCCTATTTTAAACATATATCTATTGTATCTATTACCTTTGATAGGTAATAACCCTCCTTTAATATATTATGCCGTAATTTTTTTTATCCTGACTCCATTTACATTTATTAATTGAAACACAATTAAAACATTTCCTTGAAATCTTATCACTTTTATAAATTATATAATCTAAGGTATTTTTATCACTAGCTTTTCTATGATTTATAATTGCTTTATAAATTACGTCAATTTCACTGCAATTATAATTTGATTGCTGGAGTATATCCTTTGACAGGTTTGCGCTTGCCACTTCATGAGCTATATTCTGCTCATATTGCTGCCATCTTCCAATATCATGAAGCAGAGCTGCCGCGTATACAATATCCTTTGAATAATTAATGTTTCCTTCCAAAACAATAATGTAAGCTATTCTTGCAACATCTATTAAATGATTTATATCATGAGTGCAGAATTCTCTATTTTTTTCAAGATTATTATTTTTATCCAGATATTCATTAAATTTATTATTGTGAAGTATTAAATTTATTCTATCATTGCTATACATTTACTTTTCTCCCTAAATTAATTTATATACTTCATTCTTTAATTCATTATTCTCAGTAAATATTCCTCTTGTGGTAACCGTTAATGTTTTACTTCCGGGTTTCTTTATACCTCTCATTGTCATACATAAATGTTCCCCTTCAATGATAACCATAACTCCCTTTGCATCTAAATTTTCCATTAGAGCATCTGCAATTTCTGCTGTCATTTTTTCTTGAATTTGAGGTCGTTTTGCAAAAACATCCACAGTTCTTGCCAATTTACTTAAGCCAGCTACCTTACCATTTGGAATATAAGCAATAGAAGCTTTACCAAAGAAAGGTAAAAGATGATGTTCACACATGGAATAAAAAGTTATATCCTTTTCTATTACAATATCATTGTTTTTAACAGTGAAAGTTTTTTTCAAATACTCTGAAGGGTCTTCCTCTAATCCTGAAAAAATTTCAGTATACATCCTTGCAATTCTATCTGGTGTTTCAGCTAATCCTTCTCTGTTTGGATCCTCCCCAATAGCTTCAATTATCATTTTAACTGCCTCTTTTATCTTTGCTTCATTAACCATATTATTTTATATTAGATTATCACTTATATTGCTATAATCTAACACAATCCCTCCTTTTAAAATTCGTGTTATATTTACTCAATTATTTCATGTTATATGCTTACTATATTATATCAGAAAATGATGAAAACAAATAATTTTAGTCTTATTATTAAAAAAAGAAGGTCTCATGACCTTCATATTATTTCAAACTCTCATATTTACTTAATAATTCCTGAAGCTTTCTAGCCTGCATTGCAGACTCCTCAGCAAAATCTTTAAATGTTTCCCTAACTTCAGAATCACTGATTCTTCTAGTATATTCTTGGAAATCACGTGCATTTTCTTGTGTATCTAATAATTTATGTTTTATTATATCTACCGTCGAAAGTTTCATTTTATCTACTCCTTTCTATATTAATTTTATTTTTTCCATAGAAAGAAGTTTTATTCTTTTAATTTCAATATAGCCTTATTTTGTACTGTTATACCAATCTTTAATAACTAAAGTGCTTTCATCACTGGGATAATAATGCTTATCACTGCCATGCTCACCTATAGCAAATATAGAAAACCCTAATAGCCATGATTCATTTTCAAACTCTCTTCTATAGGCTTCAAAGCAATTAGCCTGTTCAATATTGTTTACAGTGCTATTTTCATATGGATTCCATGGATGTACTGATGCTTCATCGGTTTTAGGAAAGCCAAGTTCTCCAAAAAAAATAGGTTTATTCCACTTCTTGTTAAAATTTTTTATTTGCTGCTTTACATTTTGCTTTCTATTATAAATTTGTGTACTTTCTAAAGCATTTGTAATATTTTGTACTGAGTTTGCTTTATTATTTGTAAGTTCAAAATATGCTGCAATAGAGATAAAGTCCAATTTAGAAAAAAACTTATTGTTTAACTTTTTATTATATGCTTCAATAGTCTCAGGCTTCCACTCAGCTGTATACCACCAGCTGGTCCTATATGTAATCAATCCTTTATAATACTTTCTAACATAGTCAACTGTATCGCACCAATATCCCTCAGCGTATTCCATATTTACGAAACTAGTTCCAATATTAAGAGCATCTACATGATATGGAACAGCTATATCATCAATTAAAACTTTTAAAACATTATTTTTCCAGTTCAAAAAAAAATCATTGATATTATCAGGATTCCATGCAGTTTCGTATTTACTTCCGTTATCTATCCAGGGATACGGCTCTAATATAATATTTATTTTTTTCCCTCTAAGCTTTTTAAACAATATTTTTGCCTTTTCCTCACTTGCCTTATCTACCGTCATATTACTGGAGGATAAGTCCTTTATATTTACAACAATTGGGACATTTAAAGTATTTAATTTAAATTTATCTATATCGCTTATTGCTTCATCAACATTATAGTCCGTTGATAAATTGCCGGATTTTATTTTTGTTTCAAATTTATTGTTTAATGTCTTACCCTCTAATTTGTTTATGGTGTTATTTATGAATCCTCTAGAATCAGAATTCTTTAAAACAAAGTAAATTACACCAGCTGTTAAAACAGCAATTATACTAAATATTATCATCTTCTTGATTTTCATTAGAACCTCCTGTAAATGCATTAAAAAAGCCTCTCCCTTTAGGAGAAGCTATACATTTCTTGGTGCGTCAGAGAGGATTCGAACCCCCGGCCCACTGGTTCGTAGCCAGCTACTCTATCCAACTGAGCTACTGACGCACAAATTACATAACCATAATAACACATACAAAAGTAAAAATCAAATGTTGTTATTATTGTAAACTCATGCTTATTTATTTTGAAAGAAGTCTTCTTTAATTATGCCCATAATAATCAGGTCATGATATTGTCCCTGTGAGAAGAATCCCTTCCTTTTCCTTCCCTCCTCAACAAATCCACACTTTTTATAAGCATAGATAGCTCTTTCATTGAAATCTAAGACTTCTAATTCAACCCTTTGAGCTCCTCTAAATAAAAACAAATACTGAAGCAATGTCATTATAGAATCCTGCCCGTATCCCCTGTTCCAAAAATCCTTGCCTATAGTAATACCTAGCTTGTATATATTGCATGTATCTTTCAACTCTTTAAATGATAGATATCCTATTAATACACCTTTTTCATTTACTATACTTAAATATTTCTTCTCTGTTTCAATTATTTTATTGAAATTCTCCAGTATATAGTCTTTTCCAGGAGGTATTTCATAAAAGCCATCTAATTTTTTTAAATCATCCTCAATTATAAAATCATATATTATATTTATGTCTCTTTTTTCTAACGGTCTTAATAGTACCCTCTTTCCCCTAAGCATAATTACACCCCTTTTTAATAGGTTATTAATATTATTATATATTTAATAGTTAAATATTTCAAAGAGACACATTCACTAAAAATTGGCATATTTTAAGCATTTTATAACGGTTTCATTCATATTTTTGTCTATTATGAAATATTATTTATTTCTACGGTGTGGCGGAGAAAGAGGGATTTGAACCCTCGCGCCGGTTACCCGACCTACGCCCTTAGCAGGGGCGCCTCTTCAGCCACTTGAGTATTTCTCCATGTGTCCTACTTTTATATAAAAAAATATGGCGGAGAGATAGGGATTCGAACCCTAGGTACGGTCACCCGTACGCCGGTTTTCAAGACCGGTGCCTTAAACCAACTCGACCATCTCTCCGTTTAAATCTTAAGTTATATGCCTTAAGACATGTATTATTATATCAACGTTCTTATATCCTGTCAACAATTTTTTTAATATTTTTAAATAACAGATATTTCTAAAGCTATTTTATAAGACATTTCCCACCCATGTATGGTGTTAATATCTCAGGAATTTCAACTGCTCCATCCTCATTTTGATAATTTTCCAGTATTGCAGCTACTGTCCTTCCTATGGCTAATGCTGATCCATTTAATGTATGAACAAACCTTGGTTTTGATTTTTGATTTTCTTTATATTTTATATTTGCTCGTCTGGCTTGAAAATCCTCAAAATTACTGCAGCTTGATATTTCCACATATTTTTTATAGCTTGGCATCCAAACCTCAATATCATATTTAAAGGCTGCTGTAAAACCTAAATCCCCGGTGCATACTTTAACAATTCTATAAGGTAACTTTAGACCCTGCAAAACTCCTTCTGCGTCTTTTATAAGTTTCTCTAATTCTTCATAGGACTGTTCTGGTTTTGAAAACTTAACCAGCTCGACTTTATTAAATTGATGCTGTCTGATTAATCCTCTGGTATCTCTTCCTGCTGATCCCTTTTCTGCTCTGAAGCATGCACTGTAAGCAACATATTTTATTGGTAAGTCTTCACCATTTAATATTTCATCCCTATATAAATTTGTTACCGGTACTTCTGCAGTTGGTATTAAAAAATAGTCACTATTTTTAATCTTAAAAGTATCCTCCTCAAACTTTGGCAGCTGACCTGTACCAATCATGCTTTCTTTATTAACTATGTAAGGTGTAAATATTTCAATATATCCATTTTTATCTATGTGGGTATCAAGAAAATAATTTATTACTGCTCTTTCTAATCTTGCTCCTGCTGCCTTATATACTGCAAATCTTGGTCCGGCTACTTTTCCCGCTCTCTGAAAATCCAGTATGTCTAAATTTGCACCTATATCCCAATGAGCTTTTACTTCAAAATCAAATTTTGTTGGTTGTCCCCATTTTTTAATTTCAATATTATCTTCTTCATTTTTACCTTGGGGTACTTCTGGATTTGGTATATTAGGTATTCTTATCATAATATACTTAATTCTTTCATTAATCTCATCTAAACTTATATCATGCTGCTTAATTTCCAGTCCTAATTTTTTCATTTCTATCTTTATGGACTGTACTTTTTCTCCTTCTTTTTTTAATCTGGGTATTTCTGATGACACTTGTTTCTTTTTTTGTTTTAAAGCTTCTGCTTCACATAAAATTTTTCTTCTTTTTTCATCAAGCTTTAATACATCATCTATCAGTGATGTATCGAAGTTTTCACCTCTATTTTTCATTGATAATTTAACTTGTTCTTTATTATTTCTTATTCTTATTAAATCCAACATATCTTCAGATCTCCTATTTTGTATATAAAGAAAGAGTCCTAACTATATAAATTTATCAATATTTTTTATACTTACAATGTCAACTCCTGTATTAAGGAGATTCTTACAAACTATATCTCCTGCTTTTATAGGTGCTCCTACATATAATCTGCTAAGTGCTTTAGAACATTCAATCCACAAATTTTTATCAATTGGTTTAGTACTTTTTACAGGAACAACATTAAATTTTCCGCCCTTAATTCTAACCAAAGTAGTGAAGATTTCTTTATTGTTATCCTTCTCCCTTTCTGCATATTCTATGCCCTTAATACAGTTATTACCGCTTACAAATAAACTGCCCTGGTCTTCTTCTATATCTAAAACACATTTTTCATAGCAATCTTTACAAATAATTTGCTTAATCAACTTTAAGTTTTCCCCCCTAAATGGTTTATATATATTTATACACTATCAAATTCTTTTATTCTGTATCTTAATACTTTAGAATTTTTTGAATCCTTAACTATCTCAGTCATATTCTTATTAGTTTCTCTAGCTAATATAGAAACAATTTTATCTAGGCATCCAGATCCTTGACATCCACCTAAAGTAACTCCTGTTCTTCTTTTAACTCCTTCTACAGTTCTTGCACCTAGAGGCCTTCTAATAGCATCAACAATTTCTCCTTCGGTAACCTTTTGACATAAACAAACTATTTTTCCATAGCTTTTATCCATTTTTATTATTTCATTTCTTTCCTTATTGGTTAAATTTCTGAATTTATAAAATTCTCTTCTTTTATCACTAAAATCTTTCTTTAAGACACAGTTTAAATTATTTACTATAGTCTCACAAACTATTTTTGCAATAAATGGTGTCATTGTTACTTCACCATAATGTTTTCCCTGTACTTTGATATATCCTTGATGAATTAAACTATCATCTATTATTATATTATCGTTATAATAACTCCATCTATAAAAGTTGTTAATATAATTATCCTCTAGCTCACCAACTAAATGTACTACACTTTTTTTTGCTTCATTAAAGCTAATTCGATTATTAGATATAACAGATACTATAGTATTTCCTTGAACTGTTGGAACGGAATAAACTTTATTATTTTTTTTTCCCAAAGTTGTAATTATGTTATTAAAATTTGATTCAAAATCATGTTCCAGTAAAAAATAATCTAAATTACATCTATTTTTGCTTAGCTTTTCATCTGTATCTACAGAATAATTTTCTCCAGGAGTTGTATTTATTACTAAATTACATGTAAATTTATTTTTATTAGTTATAACTTTATATCCCTTAGTTACCTTTTGAATATCCAAAACCTCTTCCTCTAATTTAAAATTCACACCATTATCAAAGGCAATTTCTCCATAAGATAAAGCTAAATCATATGGGCAAATAACCCCTGTATCTTTTGAATATAGTGCTTTTTTTACTTTATTGTTCAGGTTTGGCTCCATTTCGTATACTTTCTCACCATCTAATATTTCAATATCACTTATTCCTCTTTCTAATGCTTTATGATACATTTCATATATTATCTTTTCCTCCTCATCATTTTCTGCAATGATAAGGGAACCACATTTCTTAAATGGTACATTAAATTTATTTACTATATTCTTTAATAGTTTATTTCCATTTAATTCTAATTTAGCCATTAGAGTATCTTCACATTCAGCTCCATCATATATAACTGAAGAATTAACTAAAGCAACATCATCAGCAATATCATAATCTTTCTCAATTAAAGCTATATTTAAACTATATTTTGAGAGTTCATAAGCAACTGCACAACCTATTATGCCGCCCCCAAGTATAATTACATCGTAATCCATTACAATCCACCCTTATCTTAAATAATTTCATTTAATAATGTATTAATATGGCTGAACCCTTTGGTACTTTATCGTATATCCACTTCGCATCTTCCATAGATACTCTGATACAGCCATGGGAAGCTGGAAAACCTAACTTATTTCTTTCCTCTTCTATTATATTACCTTTTTCATCAATAGGAATAGAATGTATTAAATAATTTGCAAAAAATTTAATATAATATCGTGCCCCTTCATCATATTTTTTACTAAAGAAGTATTCTCCTTTACTTTGAATAAAAAACTGGCCTAAAGGTGTCTCTGTATCAGAATTTCCTATAGTCCCGGTAGAACATTTAATACTTTTAATTTCCATATCGTCCTTTTTAACAACCATGCTTTGCTTTGTCAAATTCACATCTATTTCATACTGTGTATTTTTGCTTAACTCCCCTTTTAAATTATCTGTATTTTTTCTCACCCATCCCTTTTTCCCAGAATTACCTTCCTCACAGTAAATATATCCATTAATCTCCTTATAAGCAACCACAATATCATCTTTATGTAATGTAAAAATTACTTTATCCGCTCCACTATTATCCGAATACATATTAACTATATCACCGCTTATATAATATGTTTTTTTAAAACATGTATTTGAAACAAATGTGGTAATTTCATTCTGATCATCAGCTTTCTCTGTGTTATCTATATTGGTATTGCTTTTATTAACATTATTATTTACTAAATTGCTATCAGATTGAATATTATCTTCATTACTGTAGGTATTATTTATAAAACATGGCATGAATAATATAATTATGGTAATTATAAATGTTCTTACTATATTCTTTTTCATATGTATTCCTCCAACATATTGGTATATTGGTATTATTTACATACAAATGATTTTTAATCAAAAAAATTTCACATTGAAATTTAAAATAAATTTTCAATGTGAAATCCATGAAATTAATTATTTCTAAGCAGTCTCTACTTTCCAGAGCTCAACTGTTGTCCTAGCTGTTTTATATATTCTCCATATTTTGCCCAGTCTCCATTTTTTTGTGCCTCTATAGCCTTATCATATAAATCCTTTGCTGCTTTAATCTTATCTGAATTAGAATCAGTTTTACTATTATCTACAGCTGTTGTGCCTGTATTTTCGGCAGGCATATTGAAAAACTGCTGCAGAGCACTTTCAACACTATCTGATAATAAAATTTTATCTCCATAGGAAACTATAATTTTTTTCATTTCTGGAATACTATTTTTACCGCTAGCTCTCAGGTATACAGGCTCCACATATAATAAAGAATCTTTTATTGGAACAATAATTGTATCTCCAAATTGAACCTGAGAACCATCTTTATTCCATAAAGATAATTCTTTTGAAATAGTAGTATCTTGATTTAATTTTTGTTTAAACAGATAAGGACTATAAACTGTTTTTTGTGGCGGAAACTTGTATAAAATCATTTTGCCATAATTATCGTTATCCATTCTTGCTGCAAATAAACCTACCATATTATCTTTATTTCTCATATTGAAATATTTTAATACTACCATTTCTTCTTGGCTTTCACCAGGTAATTTCATAATTACATATGGTGCTTCATTTACATCCTTTTCTCCATCAATTTGTTTTTGATCCTTTGACACTTCCCACAAATCTTCTCCATTAAAGAATACACCTGGGTCACTTACATGATATTTTCCCATAACATTGCACTGAATATTAAACATATCCTCTGGATACTTAAAGTGTTCTTTAAACCCACTTGGCAAACTAGAAGCATCTTTAAACAAATTAGGGAATATTTTTGAATAACTCATTACTATTGGATCTGTTTTATCAACTATATAATAATTTAGGCTGCCATCCACAGCATCTATTATTACCTTTACAGAATTTCTCATATAGTTTACATTATTTTGTGGTTCTGAAAAAGGATATCTATCTGATGTTGTATATGCATCTATTATCCAATATAGCTTGCCTCCATTTGCAACAATATATGGGTCACTGTCATAAGTTAAAAAAGGTGCTATTTTCTTTGCTCTTTCAACAATATTCCTATTAATTAATATTTTACTGTTATTTGTTATATCTGTAGAAAGCATAAAGTTTGCATCTCTTTGATTAATAGAAAAGAGAACTTTATTTATTCCATTCATTTTTATTCCGCCGCTGCCATTATAGTTATTATTGGAGTTATCTCCACCTTTAGGATAATCAAATTCGGACATTTTTGTGTCAACAATAGCATAATCATTGGTTTTTTCTCCAAAATAAATTCTAGGGTTACTTAACTCAATGTTTGTTGAATTTTCAGGAGGTATATCTTTAATAATGAAATCTGGCTGACCTTCAGTGGTTACTGAGTTAACCTTGCTCATTACTAATCCATAACCATGTGTGTAAATTATATGTTTATTCTGCCATGTATTTGGCTCAAGACTATCAGTATTTAATTCTCTTGCAGCAATAAATACCTGATTGTATTTTCCATTTATATTATATCTATCAATATCAATATCATTAAAACCATAATAGTATCTTATTATCTGAACTTGATTATAAAACTCTAAAGATGGCTTCAGTGAATTTATTCTTATGTTATCTATGGTATCCTTATTATTAGTTATATCATCCTTAGTTAAATCATTATTAACTTTAAAATCCTTTACCTCAACCTTATCAATATTAAATGCTTTTTTAGTATAGTCAATATTATTTTTAATATATGGCTGTTCAATCATTTTCTCATTTGGCTTAACTACAAATCTTTGGACTAAAGTAGATACAATATTCTCACTGGCTATTAAGATAAATATCAAAATTACCGAAGCAATTATTGGCTTTACTTTTGAAGCCATGACACTCCAAAAAATTACTATAGATGAAATTAAAGAAACTCCTATAATAATTCTATAAAATAAAAGAGAAACATGAATGTCTGTATAACTAGCTCCATAGGCTACTCCCCTAGTACTGTATGCCAAATTATAAGATTTTATTAGATATCCCAAAGATAGATTCAATAATATTAATGATGATACTATAGCTAATTGTTTTCCAGCAAACTTAGTTAAACCATTACTTGTTAAATTTATCTTTTCAAAAGGCTTCCCAAATCCTGATGTTATTTTATCCTTTGAAACTAAAACAAAATAGGTAACAAATGTTACTATAACCAGGAATATTAATAATGTCATTACAATATTGTATAGTGATTGAATCAATGGTAATTTAAATATATAAAATGAAATATCCTTATGAAATATTGGATCTTTAGTATTAAAGCTTACTGAGTTAGTAAATTGTAATATTGTATACCAGTAATTTGATGAAAATGCATATGAAATACCAAATGAAATAGCAGCATCTATTAGGAAAAATAATTTTTTCCCAAGATTACTTTTATTTGTTGATGATGCATCAATCTGTTCAAACTTTACTATACTATTTTTAATACTTTTGTAATAAATCCAAATAACTATAAAGGTTATTAAAAATATGGGAATCATTAATTTTGCTATAGCCATTAATTTTGTAAAATAAGTGCTTAAATAGTTAACTTCACTAAACCATTGTATATTGATTATAAATGAAACTATTTTATCTAAAAATAATAATATAAATACAAGTGCAATAATTACTGAAAGCAATGTAATTCTTTTTTTCATGGTTATCACCTCTTATTCATTCCTAGCAGTTTTCCTAAAGTAGTATACTTTGTTTTAATTGCTCCTGCTGGACATAATTCTTGGCAGCAAAAGCATCTTATACACTCTTTCATATTCCATGTGGGCTTTAGCTTTCCATCAATATTAACCATAGAAATTACCCTTGGTTTTTCAGGGCAAACTTCTTCACACCTTCTGCATGATATGCACTTTTCTGGAATTAATGTTGGGTTAGGGGCTATCATGTTTCTCAAAAAATTTGTTGCCTTAGGATTTATAAAATAAAAACTTCCGCCTTTTCTGCATAATTGAAAATTCTTAGCTTTCATATTTTCAATTGTTTCTCCTAAAACTTCTATTTCTTCTGGCAAAACAGCACCCCATTTACTATCATAAACCTCCTTTAATACTGGAGTATCCAGTGGGTTATTATAGCCTATAAGCCTTACAGCTGCAGAATCAACTGCACTTAAACTTTTTCCCATTATTATAGTATTCATCTTATACGGACTTCCATTTTTGGGTCCATTACCCTGCATTGCTATAATGCCATCTAAAATTGCAAAATTAGTATTAACAAGTTTATTTAAATCTAAAAGCATTTTACAGAAGTTATTTGCATCAGGCATTCTTGTATGCCATGTAGCCTTTAACGTTCCTGGTATGCATCCAAATTGGTTCTTAATAGCACCTGTGTAATAAGCCATGGCATGTGTCTTTAATTTAGGCAGTGTAATAACAACATCTGCTTCATATGGAGCTCTGGCAACAGTCCAGCTTTTACATAATATTGAGTCCTCTAATTTTACATGAACAGATTCCTTGAAATCTTCAAATTTAACTCCATATTTTTCTGCTACAGACATCATACCACTTTTTTCTGCTGCTCTTTTTGAATCTCCAAAGCCGGGTGAATCTCCAAAAGAAATATCATTAGAATAATCTTTAATTACCCTTATAACAGCTTCAAACATTACAGAATTTGTTATTACTATGGAACCCTCACCCTCAATACTTAACATATTGGGTTTTAAAAGTACTTTACTATTCTGAGGTATAAGCTTTCTTAAAAAATCCTCCCCGCCAAGTAAATCAAACCCATGTCTTAAATTACTTTCAATTAATTCCAGTTTATATTCATCACACTTTAATAAAACTACCTTTTCCATATTTCTCTCCATTCTACTCCTCACTATTTATTAAAAAACCAGCTTTTTTTAATTCACTTAATATCAGTTCAAGATGTTGATCATCTTCTGCTTCAATAGTATGAAGATGAATACCATCGGTTAAAATTAGTAATGGTTGAAGATTATTATTTAGCTTACTAGTGAATTTTTGTATATCATATAAATTTCTTATCATTAAATTACCTTTAATTTCACCGTATATTGGATGCTCAACAATAACATCGTCTACAGTTCCACCAAACTTCACAATAATATTTAGTTCATCTTCAATCTCCTTTTCATTATGACTTACTGCAATAACTCTTTTAACACCACTTTTTTGAACAAAAGGCATAAAATATCCATTTGGAGTTGCTATTATATTCTTGCCTTCCGCTCTTAATATTGCAATATCTTTAACTATTACTTGCCTTGTTACCCCTAATTTTTCTGCCATATTTTGACCTTTTAGGGGAGTTCGACTATTTTTTATCATATCTTCAATAAGTTTTCTTCTTTCAATTGAACTCATAGTAATATATTTACCCCCTATGATATTATTTTTAATTTTCATTATCACTTTTAATTAAAATGCTTAATTCTCTATCTATAGCATTGCAATCATTTTGTGTCATATGGTGATTTCTGATTAAATTAAGAAATTTTTTATCATAATCATATTTTTTCAATATTTCATATCCACTTTCTGCATGATTATAATATGTATTTACTTTTTTTATATTTTTGAATTTTTTTAAATTACCTTTTAATATCTTATCTGCAATTACTAATATTGATTTATCTATTACTCCCAAACTACATTCTACTTTACCAATATCATGAAGTAATGCAGCCTTCACTAATATTTTATCACTTATGTTACTTTCTTTACATAATACTTTTACTTTATATGCTACCCTCAAGCTATGCTTTTGATCTGATTTCGAAAGTCTGAAAAATAGATCTTTTTCTATTTCATTTAAATTCTCTTCAATAAAATTTTTATCATTTTTGTTTACTTTAGCTGTAATTGCCCAGTAAAATTGTTTAAATCTATAGATTTTCATATATTATCACCTTATGCTTTATTATATAATTTTAATATACTTACGCAATTAAGTATATTAAAATTTTGTAAACTAAATATTTCTTTTAGCTTTATATTTTGAAATTATATGTTTTGATTTTTTTCCTATTTTGGTTTAATATATTAATTGTATGTCTAATTTTAACTAGAGAGGTGATGCATATTTTTAGCAAATCCAAATCAAATTTAGAATATAACCTTTTTATTAATAATGTTAATGGAATTTTACAAGCCTTTAGTACTAATTTAGTAGTTCCATTTGCCGGACTTTATGCTAAAAGGCTTAATGCAAACGATACCCATATTGCATTACTAAACTCTTATCCAGCAGTGTTTTGCATATTAGCTGTATTTTTAGGAACTGGATTATTTACAAAGTATAAACAAAAGCAGAAAATTACCTCTATTTCTTTTATACTTGCTCGATCATTTTTTCTGATATTCATATTAATTCCATTTTTCCCTTCTTGGATTCAACCTGGACTTTTTGTTTTAATGTATGGAGCAATGAATTTTCCTAATTCATTGGCAAATATGGGATGGCAATCATTTTTAGGAGATTTATTTTCCGACACTTGGCGTGGGCGAGCGTTTTCTAAAAGAAGTTCTTTATCAACAATTTCAGCATTAATAGTTACTTTTATAACAGGCAATCTTCTTTTCTATATACCTAAAAATAATACTCAAAGAATTCATTTGTATCAAATTTTCTTTGCTATAGCCTTTATTCTTTCATTACTTGAGGTATTTTCATTTACTAAGCATAGACTGGATAGAAGCTGCAAACAAATAGAAATTGTTACATCTAATGCAGAAGACAGTAAATTTCAGACATTTATAAAAACTGTTTCCATGATAAAAGGAAATAAAAAATTTCTTTATTTTTGCATCTGCGTTGTTTTTTTTCACTTTGCATGGCAAATGGGATGGCCATTATTTTTTAGTTATGAAGTTGATATATTGCATTCAAATGAATCCTGGACCTCTATAACAAACACAGTATCTTTTATAGCACAGGCAATTGCATATGTTCTTTGGCAAAAATTCGCTGAAAAAAAGGGTAATAATTTAACCATCTTTTATGCTACTCTTTTTATGGCATGTTGCCCATTCTTTTATATTATTTCAAGAAGCATGTTACAAGTTGCAGCCTTTACGGTAGTTACTGGCTCGGCCACAGCTGGTACATTATTATTGCTATCTAATAACTTATATGAAACTGCACCAGATGAAAATAGGACTATTTATATTGCTGCATACACTGTACTTACTAACATTACTCTTGTTTTTGCTCCAATTATAGGAATGAAAATAAAAAGTATTACTAACATTTATAATGCTCTTCTTATCGTAGGTATATTAAGAATTTTAGCATCATTTACATTTTATTTTAGATACAAAATATGTAAGAATAAGAAATGTGTATAGATTCACTATATATTTCTTTATAAAAAGTAAAAAGGATAGTATAATTACTATCCTTTTGGTGGAGAATAAGGGATTCGAACCCTTGACCCCCTGCGTGCAAGGCAGGTGCTCTCCCAGCTGAGCTAATCCCCCATATGGTGGACCTTCAGGGA
>JAQSXU010000394.1 GCA_029256485.1 Clostridiaceae bacterium | reverse complement strand
CATTTCTAGTTCCAAATCTTTAGCTATCTCCCATGCAAGTCTTTCTGATTTAACCTTAGACTCAAAATATGCATTACCGAAACTATTTTTTTGCCATGAAGTTTCATCAATTTTTCCGTTTATATTAATTTCATCTGCTGACAATGCAGCAACAGAACTTACATAAACAACTTTTCCTACATTTGCTTCTTTTGCTGCTTCAAGTATGTTTTTAGTTCCAATTACATTAGGTTCAATAATATCCTTTTCAGGGTTTTCAGACCAATGCTTAAATACTGCCGCAACTTGATATAATACATCAACGCCTTCTAATGCTTTTTTTAAAGATTCTTTATCTAATAAATCTGCATAAACTGTCTCACAATTTAATCCCTCAAATGGCTTTTTTTCTGTAAGATTTCTTACTCCAGCTCTTACATATTTCCCTCTTTTTAACAGCTCTCTTATTAAGTTATTTCCTAAATGTCCATTGGCACCTGTTACTAACGAAATTTTCTTTTCCACAATATTACCTCCAGTTAAATATTTATATTTTCTATTAATTTGATTTTTTGTATTATGAGTCTTTGCTTTTATTTTAATAGTTTTTTACTAATGTAAAAATGCTTTAAGGCTTAAGCTTTTTAATTACTTTATCATTTGGTTTTCTATAACGTACTAACTTGTGCTTATTTGAATAAATGGCTTGCATCGGACAATTATTATAACAAATAAAACAGGATTCGCACTTTTTTTCATCAAATTTAGGATATTCATGCTCAAAATATATTGCCTCATATGGACATTTTTCTTGGCACAATTTACATTTTATACATTTATCTTTGTTCACATATTTTTCACCAATAGAAACTAGAGAATTTCCACTTAAGAGTTTCTTTACTACTGTAAAAACTCTTTTTTTCTTAATTGATATTTCTTTTATTTCTATACCTTTATTTATTTCATTGACTTTCTTATCAAGATCTTTTATAAATTCATTAAATTTAATAAGTTCTTTTTCATTTGGAGCATTCTCACTTGTAATTTTATATTTAATCATAATTGGAGAACTCTCTGGAGTATTAAGTGCAAACCCTGCTATTAATTTATATCCTCTTTCTTTTACTGAGTCACCCAAAATACTTAGTGTATTACCGTTTATAAGTCCATATGTATTAAATACAAATACATATTTCTTTTCCTCTTTATTGATACTTTCAATAAAATTTTCAACATATTTTGGAGGGCTAAAGAATTGTGCATAAGTAGCAAATCCTAATATAGTATATTTATTAATATCTGGTATGTTTTTGTTATTCATATCATGAAAATCAAAATCTATATTGTTAATTTTTGAAACAATGTACTCAACAGCTAATTTTGTAGTACCAGTACCAGAAAAATAAAATATTAATCCTTTCATAATTACACTCCTCTGACTTTAATATTAACTATATAATCTTTATATATTTTATATATAGTTCAATGTATAAATAAACTGAATTGAAAGTACCTTATTTACAATTTTCAATTCAGTATTTATAACTATTTTAATAAATCCGAAACTTTAGTTTTTTTCAAAGAATTCTTCATTTCATCCTCTGCATCCTCTAAGCAAGACGATATTTTATTTTTTAATAAAATCACAGTATCTCCATCAATATTAAAATCAAATTTTGTTTTAAACAAAGCTCTTTCATGCTCTATTGCAAGAAAAATATTCAAAAGAGTAATATCATCTGGGGATTTTGCAAGAAGAACTCCACCTTTTGCTCCTTCTCTTGTCATTGTCAATCCAGCAATGGTCAAACTGTTTAAAATTTTCACTGCTGTAGGAAGTGCAATATTTAATTTTTCACTTATAGCTTTTGTTGTAAGGAATTCATATTTGCACTCCTTCATTTTTACAGCTATGTACAAAATTATAGAAATTGCCTGAGAAATCGATACAGAATAAGCCATCTTTATCACCTTAATCATAAATTTTAATAACTATATATAGTTTATATTTAGTTTATCTAATTGTCAATATAAATCATTTCTTTTGTTATTAGCGTTCAAATTTTATCTATTCAATTTTGAACGCTAATAGATGTATTAACAATATATTTATACAAATCCTTCTAGTATCAATGCATTACTCACTTTATTCTTTACTTATGATATGATTCACCGTATCAGTAGCAAGTGATAATACTTTTTTTGTGCAGTGTCTATATATTAGTTTGTATGCACAATTGGCTCATTTTTTATAATCAAATGATATTCATGATTAACATTCTTCTTTATCATCTATATATTAGTTTGTATCCACAATTGGCTCATTTTTTATAATCAAATGATATTAATGATTAACATTCTTCTTTATCAATTCCATAAATGTTTCAGGGTTAACTATTCTTACTTTAGGATTTTCCTTTAACTTGTTTATAGCATTATCAATGTCACTCAAGCTTTTGCTCCAAGCATGAACATAAACAAAGGTATAATTATTAGCATTATGAATATCTGTTTGTCCAGATTCGATTCGCTTATTAATATTTTCAACTAACTCATCTTCACTTTCCATACCCTTCCAAAGCAAATCTCTGCAAGACACTATAGGTTTATTATTAGACCAAATAATTTCTCCTTGATATTTATCGTGTTTATGATAATCAAGGTAAAACAATCCGTCTATATTAGACTTGCTAGTAAATTTATCCCAAAGCTTAGTATTATAAAAAGAACCATCATCAATAATTGATACATATTTTTCAATTATTTTTTAAATCATCTAACCATATTTGATAATCTGGTTGTGAATGATTAAGTGTGTATATTTGAAAAGAAGAATGACTGTTAGCCACCCCTTGAAGGGTGGCTATCATTGTTCTTTCACTATGAGACATTATATCTTGAGAAATAACATATAACTTAGTTGGCATTTTAGGATTTTTTATATAGTTAGATCTCTTTTTAAATATGGAAGTAACAGGAAAAAAGCTATTAGTGTTAGTATTTACTGTTTTTTTTTCCAATCACTATATTTAATATTAAAATCCTTACCAGCTTCTTTAGTATATTTATAGAAATTTTCTAAAAGATTAGTTCTTTCAGGATTAGTAAAAGATTTAATATGACTCTCATCAAACTCTGCTAATTGTAATTGTCTGTTTATAATATCCTGAGATGTCACTTCTTT
>JAQSXU010000393.1 GCA_029256485.1 Clostridiaceae bacterium | reverse complement strand
GATAATGCGGCTTTTTTTATTAGAAAATCTTCATTAAAATTATCAATATTGTCTTTATTCATGTTTCATTTCGCCACCTTTCAACCTTTGTTTTAACATTTCTATGGCTCTTTTTTTGTAAACTCTTATATTCTTGATATTAATGTTTAAGGTTAATGCAATTTCTTCATAAGTGAGTTCATCATATACATACCTATACATCAAAATAGATTTATATGGTTCCGGCATATGATTTAATGTTTCTTCTACTTCTGAAACACCAATATTTTCAGTAAAATTATTATCTGCATCATAGCAACTGTATTCTGAAATACTTTCTATGTCAACAGTTAATTTTTCTTTATTAAGGTAATTAAAATATGTATTTCTAATCATGCTTATTAAATAAGACTTTATTTTATATCTATGTATTTTCTTGATTATTTCTATTTTTTCTATAACTTTTAAAAATGTGATAGAGACTAAATCATTTGCTATTTCATTGTTTTTAGATAGCAAATATGCATATTTCCATATGGTCTTATTGTACTTTTCATATAAGTAAATTGCATATTCGTAATTATTTATTTCACTATCTGGTTCTTCTGTATCGGATAGGTTTAATAAAAAAAACATTGATAATCCCCCCTCATGCTGTTGATATAAAAAATTATACCATATATGTTGATTATTAGTTAATAACAAAATTGGGTAATTAAAAATATTTTGGAAAATTTTAAAAAAATGTTACGTTTTTGTCTGTTAAATTGTCTATATAGTAAAGGAGTAAAAAATTAATTGATAGGGAGTGATTCCGTTGGGCAAATACTAGATTTCTCTATATACCTAAATTAAAGAAACAAGGTACGATAGCTAATCACAAAATAAAAATTATGGAGGATAAAAATGATTAAAAAGTTTAATAAGTTTTTATGTTTTGCATTAATGTTTTTGTTCTGTGTTACACCGATTAGTGCTTTTGCTGCACAATTACCACAAGGTGCAATTTTAGTAGAAGATGATGGCTATGATAGAGTATATATAGCATCTGATGATATTGTAGATGTTGATGCCTATATTGAAGAGTTAGACATATATATTGAAGAATTGTCTAGACAAGATTTACAAAAAAATTCTAGTTCTTCTATGGCTATAGCAGCTACAACACCATATACAATTGGAGATAGTAGTACAGAAACTATAGCTAATAATACAGCAACAGGTACAGCAAGTTTTGATTCCACAATTTATTGGGATTATATTGAATCTTCTGAAATAGATGGTGATTCTTATGCGAGATATTCTGGTATTTATGGCCATTATCCAGACTCCATATCGTTAACAGATAAGTTTTCATTTGTAGGTGTAGTTGTATCAGTAAGTGCAGACGGTCCTAACTGGTCAACAAGTGGAGATACCGCTATTTGGTCTAGAACAATGACAGGTACAAATGTTTTAAATCATTATTATTCAGGTGTAACTTGCGTGGGTTATGATTTATATATCAAACAACAAACAACTGCTGAATTTGAAGTAGGCTCCAATGCTTACACAATAATAGCAAGCGATTCACAATTCTTATAAATTAACCAAAAGTTAGTACAAGTTTTACTTGTACTAACTTTTTAAGGAGAGTGTTTTATGAAAAAGGCTGCCTTAATAACATTATTAACATTATCATTATTAACATTAATATCATTTATTGGAGATAATAAAACTGAATCAATTGAAATAAATAAAAAACTATTAAATGAACTATACTATGAAAATGAAAATGATGCTTTTTTTTACAGCAGTAATACTTATGATGTTGTAACTAACCAAATTAATCTATATGCAATTAATTGGTTAACTAAAATGAATGATATAATTAATGTAAATTATAGCGAAAAATTTACATCATATATAGACAAATATTATACATCTAATGATCTAAATCTCTCAATAAAAAATAAAATTGATCTTATAAATTTTAATAACATGCTTTCAGTAAGAAAATTTTTTTTTGGAAACATAGAGGAAAAATCTTATTATATTGATATTTTGAGAAACGCTTGCACTGAAGAACAATGGTTGTATTTACAATCTGATAATTTTGAAGATAAAGTTTTTAAGACTCAAGTATTATATTTGGCTTTGCAAAATTTTGACGTATTAGAACAAATTCCTGACATTATTAAATCTAACATGATTGTTTATTTAAAATCGTTTTTGAATAATCCTAATAATAATTTTGCAATCTTTGATTTTATTAGATAAATATACTGATGAAAATTTGATAGACTTAGTAAAAACTAAAGAAATTTGGCTTATACAACAGGTAGATAACTTAAATAAAGAATTAGAAACAACTAATGGAACGACGAATATGATTTTTTTAAACGACTGCATATTGAATTTAAATCAAGTTTTATTATCTGCTGAAATAAATAAATCATTTAATCAAAAATATGCTGAAAACTTTGATTTTAAATTAATTAGTGAAGTTTATTTAATGGATGCACAAATAACTTATAAAAGCTTAAAAGTTTGTCAGATACTTGATAAAGCTATTGATAAAAAGATAAATAACTTTATAAACGAAAATATAAATTATTGGATTTTTAAGGAAACTCCAGTTTCAAATTTGAAAGAATTGTATTATTCTATAAAACTGGCTCATATATATGATATAAACTATAATGATAAAAAAATAATCAACTTCATTAATAAGTTTGAGAAATCTACAAATTTACAAGATATATATTTTAACTATCTATTAAAAAAAGAACTTTCTTTACCTTTTATATCAGATGAAATAACGTTGAGGGCTATAGCAGAAAACATTAGGAATTTTGATTCAATTTCGTTGGAACAGAAGTTTTATCTTATCTATCTATGTAAAGAATTAGGCTTAACTTCAGAATATTTTGATGATATAATAATTAAGATGAATCAACAAAACATAAAATCTAAAATGTTAAATGCAAACAGCGATAGTGATTTATACTATTTGTCCAAAATAGCTAATGCGCTAAATATTAAGTTGGATTTGAATTTTATCAATGAGGAAGTGGAGAAATATAAGTTTAGTGAAGGTGGATTTTGTATAGAGAAAAATGGAGATAGTCCTAATACAATGTCAACATATAGGATGATTGAGCTGAAGAAAGATTATGGAATTCAATTAAATGATGAAGAATTATCAGGAATATCAACTTTCATCTCTAAAGTAAAGGGAGCTAAAGGCGGTTATTATTATAATCTATCTAATCCCTCTGATATGTATAATTATTATAACAACTTTTCTTTTGTGAGCTTTTATTACGGAGAAGTTTTAAATTCAATGATTGAATAGGGAGGTTATATGAAAACTTTATTATTTATTTTATTAGGAATAGTAGGAATTGTTTTATTGTCAGTAGGACATAAAAAGAATATTTTAATAGTTAAACTTTTTGGAATAATTCTAACTGTTATATTTTTTATTCTGCTACTTTCAATAGTTTTATAAGGATGTTTAGGGGATGGATCATTGAGTTGAACATTCCCAAATCAAGTAGATAATGAAAAATAAAAATAATTCTAACGCCAATTAATATAAAGGTTGGCGTTTTTTATGCAGACATAACAATAAGACAAATACTATTTTGATATCATTTTTTATGTACCAGAATTGGAGGAATGTGTAAAAATCATTTTTGAGACTTTTAGTATTTCAAAGAATTTCGAAGCTACATTTACTTGTAAATAATTGACTAAATATTGAATGCCAAGGGGA
>JAQSXU010000110.1 GCA_029256485.1 Clostridiaceae bacterium | reverse complement strand
TAACCCATTTCCAACTGTCACTGATTTTATACTATCATTTTTATAATAATCATAAATAGCAAGATTGTTTTGATTATCATCTTGAATTAACTTAACTCTATCAGCTTCGTCATAGCTATAAATACTGCTCTTACCTGTTATGTCTTTTATACTCTTAATATTATTATTTTTATCATAAGTATAGCTTAAAAGAGTTTTTCCAGAAGCAATCTTAGCTTCGAGCATTCCTTCAATATTATAAGCATATTCATATTGCATATTTCCTGTATATGCGCTCTTTAAAGTACCATCTGGATTGTATTTAAATCTTTGCTCCACTACCTTTAGCTTATTTTTATTTGGATCTTCTGCTTTTTCAGCTCCATTTGTTTTATTTAACTTTTCTTCTTGCTCATGCTTTTCTTTCCTATCTTTTAATCTTTCTGTAAAGCTTCTTCTTCGAGAACTTTGAGCTAATGGACTAGTCACGAAGCCTTCTTCTGACTTTCTATTAGCCTCTTCAATTGCTTTTAGTCTAGCTTCTTCAGCTTTCTTTGCTTCTAAGGCAATTGCTTCCTCATCAATTTGATAAGCCTTTACTGAAACTATATTTCTATCTAAGTTATAGCTTCTATCTACATAATTCTGATTTCTATCTATATGTTTTGTAAGATTTCCTTCCTTATCATAATAGAAATATTCACTATTTCCTTCTTGATCTCTTATTTCATATACTTGTCCTAAACTGTTGTAGATATATTCTATAGTTCCACCATTTGCATCTGTTGTACTTGTTATATTTCCTGCAAAGTCATAAGTATATTTCTCAACTCCGCCTTCTGGGGTTGTTATTTGAATTATTCTTCCCCAATCATCTAAGATATAGCTTGTTTGATTTCCATTACCATCAGTTATTCCAGTAATATTTCCTCTTGCATCATACTTATAGCTTTGAGCTGATTTATTTTCTTTTCTTGAATTTGGAGTAACTATATCTTTAATTTGCCCAAGTAATGTATAAGTATATTCAACCTTGTTATTTTCTCCATCTATTGAAGTTTTTATATTTCCTTTAGGATCATAAGTATTTTTAGTTACAGTTTCACCTAACGCATTTTTAACTTCAATAACTTTTCCATTTAAGTTATAAATATAAGTTGTTCCTACTCCATCATCTTTAGCTTTATCATATTGCTCTGGAAGTACTTGTTTTATTATCCTATCATTTTTATCATAAAATAACCTTGTTGTATTTCCTGAAACATTTATGAAATGAGTAAGTCTGTTTTGAGCATCATAAGTATAAGCCTTCTTCCTTTGATCTTCCTTGAAATTAAGTTTTTCAAATAACTTCTCATTTTCTTTCCTATTTTCATGTCTTTCAGTCCAATGTACTCTATAATCATTTTCGCTTATATACTTATTGCTTATAAGCTTAGCTTCTTCTCCTGAATATTCACTTATGCTGATTACATTATCTGCTTTATCATAATTATAAACATAACTTCTAAAGATTCCATTTGCTTCATCTTTTTCATGTTGCTCTATAACTCTATCTACCTTATCGTAAACCCTTCCTATTTCAAAGCCTTTTGGAGTTATAATCTTAGTTATATTGCCATTTTTGTCATATTCATAATTTGTTACGGCCCAAATATTTTTACCAGCAGTTTCTGGTGCTACAAAGCCTCCGTTTATTTCTTCTTTCTTTTGTACGAGATTTCCAACCTTATCATAAATATAATGAATTGCTTTAGTAGTTTTATCATTAATCTTAAAGCTTTCATAAGTCTTATTATTCAAGCAGTCATATTTGTATTTTGCTTTTGCTCCATACTTATCTTTAACTTTAATCAATCTGTTTTCTTCATCATATTCAAAATAAATTTCATGATAATTACTGCAAGCTTCCTTTTCAGAAACTAAGGTTATTCCATGCTTTTCAAGTATCTTATTTCCATTTTTATCATACTCATAGCAAGTTACGTTATACTTAATTTCATAAGCTTCTGGACCATTTGCTTTATTCTCTGATAAATTAGTTTTTTCAACTGGGACTCTCTTTTCAATTAAATTTCCAACTAAATCATATTTAAATAATATAGCATTTCCTTCAACATCTATTTCTTTTATGATATTTCCATGAAGATCATATTCAAAAGTCTTTTCTGCAATTCCTTCTTCATTTATTATTGAGCTTAATCTATTCATAGAATCATAAGTATAGCTATAACCTAAGCCATCATCTGTTTCAGCATTATAATACTCTGGACTTATATGCCGTATAACATTTCCATTTGAGTCATAGAAAAATCTTTCTATTCCTCCATCTGGATAAATAGTTTTTATCTTTCTATTATCCTTGTCATAGACATATTCCACACCAATTCCATCATAGGTTTCATCACTATAATAATTAGGATTTATTTCCTTTATTATATTTCCTTCACTGTCTCTTATACTTTTTTCTACAATTCCAAGTGGATTTTTTATGCTTATAAGCCTATCCATATGGTCATAAGAGTATTTGTAGCCTTCATCAGAAATATTTCCCTTCATACATGCATTTGGAGTATAAAGACTTGTTAGATTACCCATGTTGTCATAATTTTTTATTGTTACATTTCCATTAGCATCTTTTATACTTGCTATAAAATTCAAGTTATTATAACCAAATTCTATTGTTCCATATTTTGTACTTATTTCAGTGTTTCTGCCTACTTTATCATAAGTATATTCATACTCATATCCACTGTTTGTTATTACCCTTACTGGATCTTTTCCTAATTTTCCCTCTAAACCTCCAAGATATTCATACTCATATCTTGTACTGTTTCCATTTCCATCTGTCTTACTTAAAATTCTTCCATTTGAATCATATGTAAATCCTTCAGTTGTCCAATTTGAGGCTGAAAGTTTTGTTTTCTTCTCTATTAAATTACCAATGTTGTCATAAACATATATAATTTCTTTTTCTTCATTATCTACTTCTTTTAATATATTTCCATTTTCATCGTAAGTGTATTCTGTTATTAATCCATTTGGTAAAATCTCTTTTAATAAATTTCCAAACTCATCATAAACCCTATGAGTTTCATACCCATTTCTATCTTTTATATATATTTTATTTTGATAATCATCATATTTATATTCTTCTGTGCTTCCATCTTCGTAAATTCTATGTGTTACTAATTTATTGCTATTGTATCTATTTTTTTCTGTTCTTTTACTTTCATGAAAATAGAAAGTACTTTCTTTCTCTCCATCATCATAATTAACGGTTAAAACATCCCCATTCGGATACTCTTGCTTTATTACTCTTCCCTTATTATCAAAGAAGTTTTTAGTATAAGTATGTCCATTTTGGTCTGTTATGCTGCTTATATAACCCTTATCATCATAGCTATATCTTGTAATTCCTTGATCTACGTGAATTACATCTGTTAAATACTCTCCTGAATATTTATATTGGACCGCTCTTCCAAGTTCATCTTTTATTTCAACTACTTTTCCATCTTTATAGGTAAAAAATAATTTGTAATTTGAGAAGGTAGTTAAAGATTCGATATTTTTTCCTACATATTCTATGGTTAATTTATTTCCAAACCTATTTGTTATACTTAAAAGTTTTCCATTTTTGTCATACTTATATAATTTTCTGTCCTTATTAGATTTTAAAACCCAATAATCTTTCTCTTCCTGCAAGACATATGACTTTGAATCCCCTTTATCATTGCACCATTCTTCTCCAACTTTATTAAAAGTTTCAACATGTCCATCAGTGCAAAGCACTTTAACTTTTTCAAGATTAATATCTAGGAAACTATCAAAACTCGACTTCCACCCCTTACCTAGTACACTAATATCTGGATTTAATGATCCATACTCTCTTTCAATTTTAAATTCTTCATGAATATCAGGTAAAACAATATCAGTTGCAGAAATTAATAAGCTTCCAGTTACTGAATCAATTGGATCTCCATTTTTACATACATTTTCTTTAGGCGTATCTGATGATTTATCAGTAATTGCTTTCTTATTAGGAGGTCCTTCAATCTCTTTCGGTCTTTCTGGAGGAAGTGCTTCTTTATTAGGTCCGCCTTTAATTTCCCCTACTTTATTATTAATTCCCTCTTTTACTTTGTTTTTAGCTCTATAAAGACCTCCAGCTCCAATTGCATTAGTTATATTATCAATATAACTTTCTAGACTATTATCAATTTTACCATCATCCATTATATCTGATATTAAACTAAATCCCGTTGCTATTCCACCATCAATCACAGCATCTTTTCCTGCTGCAATTAATGCTTCTACACTTCCCCCACCTGTCACAGCGGATACGGCTATTCCATTAATAATAGTTGTTGTCCACTTAATTGCTTTATATAAAGTCTCATTTCCTCCACATACCGTATCCCGCATAAAATTATTGGATTTCGAATAATCTCCTGCCTGGACTTTCTGATAATCTTGAATTCCTTCTGCTACTTGTGAACCTCCAATAAGTGCCCCTGTAATACCACTTACTATAGCTACTCCAGCAGCAAGAGCCACGCCTCCTGTTAACACTGTTGCAGTTGCTAATAAAGCAATTCCTGCAACTACAGCAGCTCCACCCAATATTGCTGTAAACAAACCATCTGAAGTCTTTGCTTTTGCCGCATCAATCTTAGATTTTTCAAATTCTAATGCTCCTGCATTAATTTGATCTATTTGAGCTTGGGCGTCCATATTTTGCCACTCTGTTACTGCTGCTGGCATTTCAACTGGTTCTTTACTTGTTCCAGCAAAATCAATTTTTGTAGCCCCTAAAGATGCTTCATCAACTAAATTAAAACCAATGCTCCCTCCTTTTGATACATCTATCTTACTTTTAGCAGAAAGTTCTATATTTTGTGGTCTAAAAGGTGGAGTATCTCCACTGCCATCTCTCATTCCAAGCTCTAAATTTTCGGTTGCTGTAAGATTTATGTTTTGCCCATTAAGAGATACATCCCCTGATTGAGCTAAGTTTAAACTTACGCCTCCTCCACCTGGTGAAAAATTCATATCACTTGGTGTCAATTTCATTTCACTTCCACCTGTATGAGAAAATGACTTAATATCTGGATTTTGTGTCTTAGCTGAACCTCCTCCCACTCTTACTGCATGAACTGCAATTGCACCTTTTTCATCATTAGTTGGAAAGTATATATGTACTTGACTTTCTTTTTCAGGCATACAATACCAAGCACTGCTTTCTATTGCATAAGTAAAATATTTCTGATTTGAACATTCCTCATATTTTTGATCTATTTCAAAATGAACACTCATGGTATTTCCTTTTATATCTTTAACAGTTGCAGGTATACTCATTCCAAAAATCTTATGATTTACTATATGAGTTGTTCTAAGTCCTCTTTCCAAGCCTAAAGTATATACGGTTTTTATTTCTTCTTTATGAACCTCAACATGAATTTTTGCAACCACACATTGAATTTTATTAAATAAAACTTTTTCTCCTAGAATTAATTTATTAGAACTTATAATATCCCAGGTTGTATACTCTTGAAGAAAATTCTCTTCAAATCCCATAGCTTCACGCTTATTGAAACTATCAATATCTTTTATAACTTCATAATCTTCTAAGTTTAATTCTTTATTACTATTTAATTCTGGTAATCCAAAAAAGAATTTTCCATACTCTTCAGTTGCTTCTGAAATTAGTACACCATTAAAGTGACTTGCTATCCTTTTTAAAAATTCCCAATCAGTTTCTTCATATTGAAGAATAAATTCCCCTATAGCTTGTCCTTTTGTTATATTATCAATAAAAGCTTTATCCGAATATGGTTCTAATACTTTATTTATAACATCTTCATAAGTCATATCCAAATTGCAGAAAGTTCGGCTATTTTTCTTAATATCAAACTCCTTTGTATAAGAAACACATTGTAATTCAATAGTATGAAGCCCACCTTCATAGGACATAGACATTTCGTCAATTTTCCCTACAAACAACTTGGTTTCAGTTCCTGTAGCCTCTTGTATCTCAGATACAATTACTTTTTCTTCACTAATATTTTTATTTACATACTCTAATATTTTTCCTTCTTCTATTAACAATTTTAATTTTAAATATGCATGATCATTTATTGGCTTTATTATATCAATATCTTCTACTTGTATTGAATCATAAGGTGTATCTATCTTTAAACCTTTATATGTTATTACCATATACGTCCTCCCCTTATCTTTAATTAATTTTCAATCTATTTTTCCTGACCACAGGTATAGAATTTGATTGATCCTCCAAACACACACATAGTTGTACATCTTCCAAGTAATGCTGGTTTACCATCAACAAGAACTGTTTCCTCTCCATCTATCCACTTTAGATCTCCATCTATGGCACATTTACATACACCTGCACATTGTTTTAATAGCTCTTCATCTATCTCTCCAGTTTCCTTAGGAGCTCCAAATAAATCCATTACTCTATCAAAAAAACCTTTCTTCCTATCCTGTGCTTTTTTCAATACTTCCTTAGCTGCTTCCTGTACACTTGGATTTGAAGGGCTTTGGCAGACTTTAAAACTTACTATATTTACATCTGGTACACAATCTCCAACATTAAGCTGAGCTATATCATTTATGTATTGACCATGACTCACTGGTATTACGAGATAACTTCTATCTGGAGAACAACTGCATTCAATCATAGCTCCATTAACTATATATTGCTCTTTTAATTTTTTAAGTCTGTCGGCTTCTTCTTTCTCTGCTTTATCTTTATCAGCTTTTTCTTGGTCTTTCTTATCTTGTTCATCTTTTGCAGCTTTCTCTTTTTTTTCTAGTTCAGCAACTTGTTCTTCTGGAGGCAATGCTTCAAATGCCGCTTGTTCACCATATGCACTTCCTAATTTTTCTGCTATAGCAATATCATTTTTAGCTGTTTCAACTTTTCTATCCACAAAATTTTCGCCCTCAGCTGCAATTGTTGCTCCAAGCCATCCTCCATACTTTTCCTGCATTGCCTTATCACTTTCATCTGAAAAAAGACTTTCAGAACTTGAAGTTGAACGCATAGTTCCTATTTCTTCTTTTAATTCTTTAGGATTTATTTTATAACTACTTTGTATATTTTCATCAGCCATAAATTTAATTCACCTCAACTTCCTCAAATTTAATACCTACAAATGTCCCTCTTTTCAACATACTTTCTACAACGTCAAGAGATACTAATAAAAAATAATCTAAGCCAGCTTTAACTTGAAATATGTTGTAATCACCTATTTTCTTGCTATCTAATACAATCTTATCTATCCAACCATTTTTTAGATAAATTGATTTATCACTTAATGCATCTAATAATTCTGGCATTACTAGTCTATACACCTTCTGTTTTTTCATTTCTAAATTTGTAAAAACTGCAATTTTATATACTATAGTATTTTCATACAAATTAAAAAGTTTGTGGAGTTCATCTGAAATAAGTAACACGGGGGCTTGTATAAGATCAGGATATACACTGTTTTCATTACCTGTAATTGGTACATTTGAACAATCTTTATATTTATCTTGATCTTCTTTAAACAAAGTCATTTTTTTACTATTATTAAATCCCTTTATTTCAATTGCATTTTCAAGCTTTCTATCTTGCTTTAATATAAAGTACTTCATATCTCTTCGCCCCCATCTATATATATAGTTTGAAGCTGTTCTGGGCTTAAATTGATAAATGGAATATCTTTAGCACTAAATATAGCTTCTTCTAAGTCCGCCCCATCAAAAGATACATTTTTTAACTGTGCATCTATAAAATTCGAATTTTTAAGTTTTGCATATGAAAAATCTACATATCTAAGTTCTGCTTTACTAAAATCTATACCTATGCAGTTTCCGTTAGTAAAATCAGAATCCTTAATTTTTGAGCTTTCAAAAGATGCTCCTATTAATGTTGAATTTGTAAATTTACATTTATTTATTTCTGTATTCTTAAACTGTCCTCTTGCCATGTTACCTTCTGAAAAATTAATATTTTTGAGTTTACTGCCTTTAAAATTAATAAATAACATGTTTTGTCCTGTAAAATCTCCATCTACTAGAACACTCTCTTTACCTACAGCATATACAAATGGCAGTTTTTCCTTAGGCTGCTTCATCAATTTTAAAAACTCTTCTATATTCTTTTTTCTCTCATCCATAACAAAAAGAGTTTCACTTTTACCTTGATATTCACTCCATTTTACTGTATAGAAATCCCCTACTGAGCTCTCCTTCATCCACTCTTCTTCATCTAAATTCCAAAACCAATTTCTTACTACTTTTGACATATCCATATAACATTTCACTACAATATGAAATATTATTTTTTCAATATCATAATCATTAACCTTACCCATATATATATTTTTTTCTTTTATTAACTTTTCCCTAAAGCTAACGAAAGGTTTAAATAAAAAGTTTAAATCAATTTCTTCATATATTGATGTAGAATCCAAATACCATAATGAATTATAACCATGAATTAAAATTTTATAAGATTCGTTTAAAATGTTTATCCTAAGAAGTTCAAACTGAAAAACTGCTATTTTATTCTCATTTGCTCCTTTTATTAGGCTTTTCATTCCATTCATTATTAACGCTTTAATTTTCTCTTCATTTTCATTAAAAATTCTCTCAAACTCTGTTTTACTTTCCTCTTCTAAACTCTTAACTACTTTTTCATTAAATTCTTCTAGGGATTCTTCCCTATTCATTGATATACCTTCTTTCTCACATAGTATTTCAGCTTTCTAATTATTCTTTACCTTAGTTCCTTTTTCTTTTATGTTTCCTGAACTATCAAATTCTAATCCGCCACCTTTATCACAAGCAAAATTCACACCTTGTTTCGCACTTATTAAAAAACTTTTTTGAGCTTCAATTTTAATATTTTGCGCTGCATTAATATTTATGTTATTTTGACTTGTAATACTAAGTGTCCCATCACTTGTAAGACTCATATCTGCCTGACCACTATCACAAGAAATAAAGATTCCACCTGGTGTAAGCTTTACTTGTTTATCATTTTTAGTTCTTAAATACTTATCATCTGGATTTCCCATTCTATCTTCTGCTTCACCTGTTCCTTGCTCATAGTTACTTACTGCACTAACTGCAAAAGCTTCATCTTCATCCTTTGTTGGAAAATATACTCTTACACTATCTCCTATTTCAGGCATACAATACCATCCACTTCCGTCACTTGATGCTGACATGGTAGAATATTTAAACCAATACGCTGTTCCTGCATCTTGAGCTTCATCTATTTCTAAATGAATTTTCACCAAATCACTTTGAACCTGTATGATTTTTCCATCAATAGAGCTACCAATAACTTTAGTATTATATATTCTTTCTTGCCTTAACCCATTTTTAACTCTTAATTTATAGCAATTTGCCAATATACTATCTTTGATTTGATAAATCCCTTCATATACATAAAAAGCCTGTCCTTGAAATTGTATGTTATCTCCAAGCTTCAAAATTTCATGGCTTTCTATTTCATATGTCATATAATCTGCTTCACTTGCATCTTGTAAATAATTTTCAAGCATATATTTATAACTGTTTAAATCTTTATATATTTTATAATTTATATTTTCTTCTTTTAATTCTTTAGCCTGCTCTGGTACCGCCATTACAAACTGTATTGCCTTTCCATCCATAATTGAAAATAGACCTTGATTATATTTAGAAGCTATTCTTTTTAAAAATTCCCAATCTGTTTCTTCATATTGTATAAGTAATTCTTTTACTTCCTCATTAGGTATGTTCAAAATATAATTAGAGCCACTATAATTTTTCATTATAGAATCTACAAGAGCATGAGTTGTCATTGATGTGTTTTGAAAAGATTTGGATTTCACTTTTATATCCATTAGGTAAGACATGCTTTTTGCTTCAATCCTTAAAATATATACATCGAGGTCTACTATAATTTCTATATTAGTAACCACTCCATAAAATAATGTTGTATTCTCATTTCCAATATAATAAATTTCTATTGTTTTATTATTAGTTGTTAGATTAATATCATTGTCTTTATCTTCATATTTTAAAATTCCGGTTAACTTTAAGACTGCATGTTCATTTATATCAGTTTCTATTTTCATACTTTTAATTGTCTCTAAATTATAGCCATTAACTCGAATTTTTTCATAATTTACAGCTTCTACAATTTGGTTTTCTCCCACTTTAATTCCTCCCTTTTAAATTTTTCTATCACTCAAATACTTTTCTAGTTTATTTTCATAAGCATTAAGCTTGCTTTCATTATAAGTTTCCAAATTTTCATATCTCTTTCAAAACAATTATAATTTCCAATTATTAATGTCCCTTTATATTCCCTATAAAAGATCAAATTGTATACCGAGCCTCTTCCTGTTGGAGTCATATATGTTCCATATGATACTTTTGAAATACCTTCCCCTACTTCCCCTTCTTCTATCCATTCTAAGAAAAGTTCCATATCCTTAAAACTTTTCTCCATTCCCTTTTTAAATTTAGCAAAACTTTGTTTTTGAGCACCTTTCTCTACATACGCTAATGTAAAACTTATACCATCATTATCATTTATCAAAGTAGTATTTGTATTTGTGTTCACTCTTTCATCAAAATATTCTAAAGGCATTGGTATTTCTAATTTTCTATTTACTAAAACTTTATTTGCAAATTTGAAATCAGTATTTTGAATATTTAAATATCCACTTTTTATTTGCTTTATTACTTCTTCAAGTGTAATTTCTTCTTTCTTAGAATCTACACTATTTTCCTCAGTAACTTTGTTCATTTCTTCTTTTTCAAGCCTTTGCTGCATTTTCAGCTTTGCAATTTTTTCATCTATGTTATCCATAACTAACTCCTCCTTTTATATTAAAATTTATCCTAAGTTTTTTATTTAAACTTAAAAAATATCTTTTAATACTATTTATCCATTATTCTGAACTCTAGTTCCACTCACTAATATCTCATCACCTTCTGATCCAGCTTCACATAAAATATCTACAGACTTTTGTGCACTTATTGTCATTTCATTTTCAGCTCTTAATGAAAGTTTTTGAGCACACGCAATATTTATATTATTTTGTCCTATAACATCAACCGTTCCATCATTATTTAAATTCACAGATGCTTGTCCGCCACTGCATTCTATAACTATCCCGCTTGGAGTGAATTTTACTTCTTGCCCTGAATCAGTTTTTAACGATTTATTATCAGGATTTGACATTCTATCTCCCCCTGCCTCTGAGCCTGATTTTCCTTCGTGGCTATCTATTGCATTTACAACAAAGGCTCTACTTTCATCTTTAGTTGGACAATTTAATCTTATTCTTTCCCCAACTTCAGGCATGCAGTACCAACCTCCACCGTCTGGAGATGCTGCAACCGTTGCATATGGGAACCAATAGGCTGTTGAAGTATCTATATCACTACTGATTTCGAGTTTAACTTTTACTTTATCTCTTTGAACCTCCAAGATTGAACCATTAATTGAAATTCCTATAACATTCATATTATAAAGACGTTTTGATTTAAGACCAGTTTTAACTCGTAATTCATATATGTTTTCTAAATTAGCACCTTCCATTGTATAATTTGCGCTTTTAATATAAAATTGCTTATTCTTAAAAGTAAAGTTTTCTCCTAAATTAAATATCTCTTGAGTTCTTATTTGATATGTTATAAAATCAGTTTCTAATGCATCAGCTATGTCATTATTTTTTATATCATTATATTCTTCTATTGCTTTTGATACTTTATAATTTACTATGCTTGTCTTTGATTCTACAGGAATTTCAGGAACTCCTAGATGCAAATGAATTTCTTGTAATTCCATTGCACATATAAGGCATTGATTATATCTTGATACTATACGCTTTAAAAATTCATAATCGGTTTCATTATATTGCAATATAAACTCTCCAATTGGTTCATTAGGAATATTTATATCATAATTTGCCTTAGAGTAAGCCTTCATAACTTCATCTATTAACTCATGAGTTGTCATATTAATGTTTTGAAAATCTCTTTTTTTCTTCTGAATATCCATTGTGTAATCAAAACTTTTAGCTTCAATAAATAATTTATACACATAACCTTCAGTAATTACTTTAATATTTGTAATAATTCCATTGAATAAAGAAGTATGTGCTTCTTCTTTTTCATAAAATACTTCTATTGGCGTTCTTTCATCTGTCTTTTGTACATAATCATCTTTCATTTGATCATCTATAATACAAGTAAGCTTTAAAATTGCATGATCATTTAATTCATTTCTTATATGCATTTCCTCTATAGATTTAACATCATAAGTAGATATTCTCAAATTATTATAGGACATAAAATCTTCCATCAAAATTACATCAATCCCTTCCT
>JAQSXU010000109.1 GCA_029256485.1 Clostridiaceae bacterium | reverse complement strand
CAGTACATTGGGAATGCTTGGAGGAATTTTATCAGGACTTATAATAATACAGTTTTTATAAAGGTGGTAAAGATATGAATACAAAAGTAGTTAAAGTGGATGATAATAATATTAGCAAAGCTGCTATTAGTGAAGCAGGGGAAATTATCAGACAGGGAGGCCTGGTGGCATTCCCTACAGAAACAGTGTATGGCTTAGGAGCAAATGCATTGAATGAAGAAGCAGTTAAAAAGATTTTTTTAGCCAAGGGAAGGCCGCAGGATAATCCTCTTATAGTTCATATTTCAAATATAGAGCAAATTTATCCTTTAGTAAAATCTATTCCCGACGTTGCAAAAAAATTAATGGAAAAATTCTGGCCTGGTCCAATGACTATAATTTTACAGAAAACAGATATAATTCCAAGTGTAACCAGCGCTGGATTAGACAGTGTAGGTATTAGAATGCCTTCAAATAAAATTGCACGTGAGCTTATAAGTGCTGCCAATGTTCCAATAGCTGCCCCATCAGCAAACATTTCCGGGAGACCAAGTCCTACTGATGTAGAAAGATGTGTTGAGGATTTAGACGGGAAAGTGGATTATATCATTGGAGGAAGTATATGCAGGGTGGGAGTAGAATCTACAGTAATTGACTGTACTGTGTGTCCGCCATGTGTGCTTAGGCCTGGTGGAATCACACTGGAAATGCTAAGAGAAGTAGACAATAACATATATATAGATCCGGCAATTATGAAAAAGCCAAATTCAAATTTAAAACCTAAAGCACCAGGAATGAAATATAGGCACTATGCACCTAAGGCACCGTTAAAAATTGTTAATGGGGATTTGAAAAAAACTATTGCAAAAATAAACGAAATAGTGCAAAATTATATAGATGAAAATAAAGTGGTGGGAATAATGGCTACGGATGAAACTATTGCTCACTATAAAAACGGTATTGTAATATCTTTGGGAAGCAGAGAGGACTTAAGCACTATAGCTAAAAATTTATTTGAAACATTAAGAATTTTTGATGATAAAAATGTTGATTTAATATTGTCAGAGTCCTTCGAAGAAAATGGAGTTGGACTAGCAATAATGAATAGACTAAAAAAATCTGCAGGCTTTGATATTATTAACTTGAACTAGGAGGTAAGCATGAAAATACTTTTTGTATGTACAGGAAATACTTGCAGAAGCTGCATGGCAGAAGCTATATTTAACTCAATAAGTAACAGAGGCGAAATGACTGCCGAATCTGCAGGGGTTTTAGTGACCTCACACCGTAAAACATCAAAAAATGCTTCATTAGTAATTAAGGAAAATTTAAATACTGATATTTCTGAGAGATCAGCAGTTCAGCTTATGCCGGAAATGGTGAAGGAAGCTGACTATATTTTCACAATGACTAGAAGTTTAAAAAATGTTGTTTCGGCCAGAATATGAAAGTAAAGTTTTTTCTTTACCTGAGTTTGTCGGCGAAAGGGATGACGTTGTTGATCCCATCGGCGGCGATATAACTGTTTATAGAAAAACATTTGCTCAATTAAAAGTTTATATAATTTTTTTGATTACAAGATTAAAAGAAGATAGGGGTATTTATTAAATACTAATATCTTTTTTTTGTGTAGAAATTTTCTACATTAACAAAAATTAAATGAGAATAATATAAATGTGTATTCTAAGTTTTATAATACTTAATATTAAGTATATTAAATATAAATAAAATATTTTGGAGGTGTAAAATATGAAAATAGCTTTGGGCAGTGATCATGCAGGATTACCATTAAAAAATGAAATAATAAGTCATTTAAAGGAAAAAGGAATAGAGCTAATGGACTTTGGAACATATACTGAGGAATCCACTGACTATCCTGATTATGCCCTTAAGGTATCAGAAGAGGTAGCAAACAAAAGATATGATTATGGAATACTAGTCTGCGGCACAGGCATAGGAATAAGCATTGCTGCTAATAAGGTACCTGGCATAAGAGCAGCACTTTGCAGCGATACTTTTAGTGCACATGCTTGCAGAGAACATAATAATGCTAATATATTAGCCATGGGGCAAAGAGTAGTTGGACCAGGGCTTGCTATTGATATAGTTGATACATTTCTGAACGCTAAATTTCAAGGCGGCAGACATGAAAATAGAATAAACAAAATCACAGAAATTGAAAAAAAGTATTTAATAGGGGGAAAGTAAAATGAGTAAAGTAACACAAATAGCACATCCATTAATATTACATAAGCTGGCATTGATAAGAGATAAAAATACGGGTTCTAAGGATTTTAGACAGTTAGTTGAAGAAGTGGCAATGTTAATGGCTTATGAGGTAACTAGGGATTTACAATTAGAAGAAGTGGAAATTGAAACACCAATATGCAGAACTAAGTGTAAAATGCTAGCAGGAAAAAAGGTTGCTATAGTTCCAATACTCAGAGCTGGACTTGGAATGGTAGATGGTATGCTTCAGCTAATACCTGCTGCTAAAGTTGGACATATAGGTCTTTACAGAGATGAAAAAACTCTTAAGCCTGTAGAGTATTTCTGCAAACTTCCTCAGGATATTGAGGAAAGAGAGGTAATAGTGACAGATCCAATGTTAGCTACAGGTGGCTCAGCAGTTGATGCCATATCTCTTTTAAAGAAAAAGGGGGCTAAATATATAAGATTAACTTGCTTAATAGCAGCCCCAGAAGGAATAAAAACAGTAATGAATGTCCATCCAGACGTAGATATTTATGTGGCTTCCATAGATGAAAAACTAAATGAAAATGGATATATTGTTCCAGGCTTAGGAGATGCTGGTGACAGACTATTTGGAACTAAATAATAAGTATTTTAGAATTAAATAATTTATTATAATTTGGCATAATTTCTACATTAAGTATATTTTTGTTGGGAAAAAAACTTAAGAAGATTTTATGCCTTATTTTATTGTAAGCTATTTTTAACTGGAAGTACTTTAAATTGTAATAGTTTTATTATAGAATATAAAATATGAGCAACCTGATTTACAGCATTAATTGTATAAAATTATTTGGAGGAATTATGGAGAGAATAGGAAAACATAACTATTATTTAGATATTTGTGAAACAGTTTTAGAAAGAGGAACTTGTCTAAGAAGAAATTTTGCAGCAATTATTGTAAAACATGACGAAATTATTTCCACAGGTTATACAGGTGCTCCAAGAGGCAGATTAAACTGTTGTGATATTGGAAAATGCAGAAGGGAAGAACTAAATGTACCTAGAGGAACAAGGTATGAATTATGCAGATCAGTACACGCAGAGCAAAATGCTATAATTTCTGCCAAAAGACAGGACATGATAGGAACCACAATGTATCTTGTTGGAAGAGAGGTTAAAAACGGTGAGTATGTACAAAATGCATCACCATGCTCACTATGCAAGAGATTTATAATAAATTCTGGAATTGAAAAGGTTATTATTAGGGACAGTAAAACTAGTTTTAGAGAAGTACTTGTAAATCAGTGGATAATTAATGATGATTCTCTTGAAGGCGATTCTTCTTATTAAGACTTAAAAAATTCAAGGAAGGTAAATTTATGAAGTTTATATTTTTATGGAGTAGTATTGCATTGGTATTATCTCTGATATTTACTCCTATAATAAAAAAGTTTGCGTTATACATTAAGGCTATTGATATTCCAAAGGATAAAAGAAGAGTGCATTTAAAACCTACCCCACTTTTAGGAGGGCTGGCGATTTATTTATCATTTATACTAACAGTTATAATTAAGTCTGGGGATATGAGTTTTGCCGAAAAGGGAATATTATTAGGAAGTACAATCATTGTTATCGGTGGGTTTTTAGATGATAAATTTGACTTGAAACCATGGCAAAAATTGATGTTTCAATTAGCTGCCACAGTTTGTTTGATTTTATTTGGTGTAAAAATTCAACTAATAACAAATCCTCTATTTGATAATAAACAATACATAAATATAGGAATGCTTGGAATACCACTTACCTTTTTTTGGATAATAGGTATTACAAATGCAATAAATTTAATTGATGGATTAGATGGATTAGCAGCAGGAGTAGCTTTCATTGCATCAGCCACTCTGTTTTTTGTATCAATATTAAATTTTAGATCAGATGCAGCATACTTGACTGCAATATTATGTGGTTCAATACTAGGATTTTTACCATATAATTTTAATCCAGCTCAAATTTTTATGGGTGATACTGGCGCACAGTTATTAGGATTTTTATTAGCTTCAATTTCTATTGAGGGAGCTATAAAATCAGCTGCGGCTTTTGCCATTGCTGTACCAATATTAGCTTTGGGGCTGCCTATATATGATACATTATTTGCAATGGTTAGAAGAAAATTAAATGGGAAGCCAATAATGCAAGCTGATCGAGGGCATCTTCATCATAGATTATTAGATATGGGATTAACACAAAGGCAAACAGTAATCATAATGTATTTAATCAGTTCAGTTTTGGGGGCTTTTGCAATATTAGCAATGAGAGTTAGCCCTCAAAGATCATACTTTATTTTAGCAGCAATAATGATATTATTAGTATTAATAGCTTGGAGATGCGGTTTTTTTAAGCATAAAGAGTAATATGGAGGAAAAAGCATGAATAAGATAAAAGTAATTACAATTTTTGGGACTAGACCAGAAGCTATAAAAATGGCACCATTAGTGAAGCAATTAAATAGCATACCTGAAATTGATAATAAGGTATGTGTAACAGCACAGCATAGACAGATGCTTGACCAGGTATTAGAATTATTTAATATCACTCCAGATTTTGATTTAAACATAATGAAAACAAAGCAAAGTCTAACTGGTATTACAACAAGGGTATTAAATGGATTGGAAGAAATTTTTGATGAAGAAAAACCTGATTTAATATTAGTTCATGGTGATACAACAACAACATTTGCTGGTGCATTAGCGGCATTCTACAAAAAGGTAAAAGTTGGTCATGTGGAGGCTGGTTTAAGAACATATGATAAATATTTTCCTTTCCCAGAAGAAATGAATAGAAAATTAACAGGGGCAATTGCAGATATGCATTTTGCACCTACTGAAGGAGCAAAGGAAAATTTAAAAAGAGAAGGTGTAGATGAGAAAAATATATTTGTAACTGGAAATACCGTTATTGATGCTATGAAATATACAGTACAGCCAGATTATATTTTTGAAAGTGAAGAACTGAATAAAATTGACTATGATGGTAAGAAAGTTATAATGGTAACTGCTCATAGGAGAGAGAACTGGGGAAAGGGAATAGAGAATATTTGCGATGCTCTTAAAACTATTGTAGAGTCAAATGAAGATGTTGAACTTATTTACTTAGTTCATCTAAACCCAGTAGTAAGGGATGTGGTCTTCTCAAAGCTTCAGAATGTTCCTAGGGTACACTTATTACCACCACTTGATACAAAGGAGACCCATAATCTTATGAGTAAGTGCTTTATGGTAATGACAGATTCAGGTGGACTTCAGGAGGAAGCGCCGCACCTTGGAAAACCAGTGCTGGTATTAAGAAGTGTTACAGAAAGGCCAGAAGCTGTAAAGTCTGGCACGGTAAAGTTAGTGGGAACAGATAAGGATATTATTATTAAAAACGGCAATGAACTAATAAGGGATAGCAACGAATATGAAAGAATGAGCAAGGCTGTAAATCCATATGGAGATGGAATGGCATCACAAAGAATCACAGAGGCTATTTTGTATCATTTTGGAATGAGAGAAAACAGCTGCAAGGAATTTAAATAAAAATACTAATATTAAAGTGTTAAAATAAATTCAATTTAAAAGCATTTGTTTTTACTAAATTCACTATTTTTACATTATATTTCAACGAAAAATGCCACCTAAGGGAAGAAACACTGGCCAACTTAAAAAAATTGGGCATAAAGTTTGTATATTTTTTAACAAAATCTATTGATAATTACATTATATTTGGGTATAATGAATATGTTGACAGAAAACTTTGTAAATTATTTTTATGATAAATTACCAATTTATTAAATAGGAGGTTTTTATAATGAAAGATGTAGTTATAGTTAGTGCTGTAAGAACAGCCGTTGGTACATTTGGCGGTGCATTAAAGGATGTTCCTGCAGTAGAATTAGGTGCTTTGGTAATTAAAGAAGCTTTAAAGAGGGCAAATTTAAACCCAGAATTGGTTAACGAAGTTATTATGGGGAATGTTATACAGGCTGGACTTGGACAAAATCCTGCAAGACAATCTGCTGTAAAAGCTGGTTTGCCAGTTGAAATCCCAGCAATGACAATTAATAAAGTTTGTGGTTCAGGATTAAGGGCTGTAAGTTTGGCTGCACAGATAATTAAAGCTGGAGATGCTGACGTTGTAGTTGCAGGCGGAATGGAAAATATGTCAAGAGCACCATTTTTGTTACCTACAACAAGATGGGGACAAAGAATGGGCAACGGCACTGTAGTTGATTCAATGATTACTGACGGACTTTGGGAAGCATTTAACAATTATCATATGGGAATAACTGCAGAAAATATTGCTGAACAGTGGAACATAACAAGACAGGATCAAGATGAATTTGCTTTGGCTTCTCAACAAAAAACTGAGGCAGCAATAAAAGCAGGAAAATTTAAAGATGAAATAGTTCCAGTAGTTATAAAAACTAGAAAAGGCGAAGTGATTTTTGATCAGGATGAACACCCAAGATTTGGCGCAACAATAGAATCACTTGCAAAATTAAGACCAGCATTTAAAAAGGATGGCACAGTTACAGCAGGAAATGCATCAGGTATTAATGACGGAGCAGCTGCAATAGTAGTTATGAGTGCAGAAAAAGCTGAAGAATTAGGAATAGAGCCATTAGCTAAAATAAAATCATACGGATCAAAAGGATTAGATCCACAAATAATGGGATATGGACCATTTCATGCTACTAAATTAGCCTTAGAAAAATCTGGATTAAAAGTTGAGGATTTGGACTTAATAGAGGCTAATGAAGCATTTGCTGCACAAAGCATAGCAGTTGCTAGAGATTTAAAATTTGATATGAGTAAGGTAAATGTAAATGGTGGAGCAATAGCATTAGGACATCCAGTTGGATGCTCAGGAGCAAGAATTCTTACTTCTCTTCTATATGAGATGAAAAAGAGAGATGCTAAAAAAGGTTTAGCAACACTTTGCATTGGCGGAGGAATGGGAACTGCTATTATAGTTGAAAGGTAAGAAATATTAAATTACAAGCTTAAGAAGTTCAAGTAACAAAGTTCAAACATTGTTTCTTTGTTATTTGAACTTTTATTTTTAAGTTTATAATTAAAACTATCAATCTTTGATTACTCTATATATTTATGTAATAAAAGTTAATATTTTGTTAAAGATAAAAAAATATAAATAATTTGCATAACTTACAATAAATAAATTAAAAATAAGTATAAAGGAATGTAAATGAACATACGAAAATTATAGTGGAATTTTAATTTGATTAAAAATTAAGCACTAAATTATAAAAAAATGTCAAAATAGATAAATAAATAAATAATTTAGAAAATTTTGTATTTAGGATAAATTGAAATACTGAAAAAAATTAAGTCAATAACATCGTAAATTGGATGAAATAAAAGCTATATAGTCGAATATTATGATGAAAGCGTATAAATTAGGCTAATCAGGAAAATATAATTGAAATTAAAGAAATATTGAATTTTCATTCTTCCTATAACAACTATATAATGGTTCTATTAATGGAAACCCCGGGGGTAAATAAATTGAATGACGAAATAAAAAGTATGTTAAAGAAAATTTTTATTTATGATATCTTCATAGCCGTTATATTTGCAGCAATAATTGGAATGACTATAAGATTAGAATATGCTGTAATATTTTTTCTGGGCCTTGCAATATCGTTGGGCAGTTTTTATTTAAATGCATTTACCAGTAATTATGCAATTGAAGATAAGAAAAAAATGTCGAAAACTATTATTATTTTATCATTCTTTCTTAGGGTAATAGCTGTAGCGTCCATAGGAGCTATATTATTTACATATAAAAAGTATTATGTTATAGCTTATATATTCGGATATAGTTCCCATTTCATATCAATCTTAATATATGGCTTAACCATAAAAGAAGAGTGAAAGGAAGTGAGCACATGGAGGAAATGAAGGAATTGTTCCAAATACCCATATTTGGATACAATGTAGGAGTAACTTCAAGTATATTAATTCAGTGGATTGTTATAATAGCTTTAGGTTTAATTTCTTATTCTTTAACGAAAAATTTAAAAAAAGTTCCTGATAAAAAACAAGGGGCTGTAGAAATCTTTGTTGGCTTTATAAATAATCTTGTTAAAGAGAATATGGGTGCAGAGGCTATGGAGTTTGTACCATATGTGGGAACCTTGGTAATATTTATGCTTATATTAAATTTAATAGGATTAACCGGGTTTAAGGCACCCACAGAGGATTATAGTGTTACACTTGGTTTTGCTGCTGTAAGTTTTTTTGTAATTCAAGCTTACGCAATTAAAAGACATGGATTAATTTCATACTTTACAGGGTATGCAAAACCAATAGGATTTTTACTGCCCATTAATATAATGGAGAGAATTATGACACCAGTATCTTTGAGCCTACGACTTTTTGGTAATATGACAGCTGGAGCAGTAATATTGGGAATTGTTTATAGTGGGCTTGGTAAGTTCTCAATAGGTATACCAGTACCATTGCATATGTATTTTGATGTATTTGATGGTGCAATTCAAACAGCAATTTTCGTTATGTTAACTATGATTAATATAAAAATAATATCAGAACATTAATTGAATAATTAAGGAGGATAAAATTATGAACATTGATTCAAAAGGATTTGTGGCTGGATTAGCTGCAATAGGAGCAGGCATAGCAGCATTAGGCTGTATAGGTGGAGGCCTTGGAACAGGTAATGCAGCAGCAAAAGCTGTTGAGGCTGTTGGAAGACAACCAGAAGCAAGTGGTAAAATTACTACTACTATGATTCTTGGTATGGCACTATCTGAAGCTACTGCAATTTATGCATTCCTTATTGGACTTTTACTAGTATTTAAAGTTACTTTATAAAAATTAATTACATATTACGTGAAGTAACCTGAAGGGAGGCTTCTACTTTAATGAGTGTAGATGGCTTAAGACTTTTCGAGACTATTATCAATCTGCTTATTCTATACTTTATTTTAAAAAAGTTTCTTTTTAAGCCAGTTAATAAGATTCTAACAGATAGAGAAAAAGAAGTAAGTGATACCATAACAAGAACAAAGGAAAATGAGGAAAAATCAAAAAGTTTCTTACTTGAAAATGAAGAGATGATTAGTAAATCTAAGGAAAATGGAAAAGCAATAATTGAAGATTATAAGATTAAAGCAGAGAACATTTCTTCAGATATAGTATCAGGAGCTCATAACGAAGCAAATCTTATAATTGAAAGAGCAAAAAAAGAGGCTGAGAGAGAAAAAAACAAAGCCAAGGATGAGATAAAAACACAGATAGTGGATTTAGCAGTTTTAATGTCTTCAAAAGCCTTAGAAGAAACCATAAATGAAGAACAGCAAAAGAAATTAATCAATGATTTTATTTCTAAGGTAGGTATTTAATTATGTATGAATACTTAGATAGGAGATATGCTCTAGCACTTTATGAGGTTGCTGAGGAAAAGGGAAAAGTAGAAATTTTTTTGGACGACTTAAGAGAAATTGTTGATGTAATGAACAATGATGAAGATTTTTTAAAAATAATTAAACATCCAGAAATAAGTATTTCAAGGAAGAAGAAACTTTTTACCAAAATTTTTAAAGATAAGGTTGATGATGATTTACTATCATTCTTATTAATTTTAATTGAAAAGGATAGAATTTTATTTCTTAAAGAAAAGTTAATTGAAATGGAAAAAATTCATTTAGATAGAAACAATACACTGCTGGCAAATGTTAAAACAGTGATTCCACTAGATGAATTACAGAAAAAGCAGTTAATTGATGGACTTGAAAAAAAATATGACAAAAAAGTTATATTAAAAGAAGAAATTGATAAAAGTGTCATTGGTGGAGTTTATGTCAGGGTTGGTGACGATGTAATTGATGGTACTATCAAATCAAAAATAAATGAAATGAAAAAATTAATGCTTAAAAGAGAATAGAGGTGAGCCTATGAACATTAAACCTGAAGAAATTACGTCAATAATCAAAAAAGAAATTGAAAAATATGAAAAGAAAATAGAAACTGTTGATTCAGGTACAATCATTCAAATAGGTGATGGAATAGCAAGAGTTTATGGACTAAACGATTGTATGGCAGGTGAACTTCTAGAATTCCCAAAAGATGTATATGGAATGGCTCTAAACTTAGAACAAGATAATGTTGGATGCGTTCTTTTAGGTTCAGAAGAGGGAATAAAAGAAGGAGATATAGTAAAAAGAACAGGTAGAGTTGTAGAAGTACCAGTTGGTGAAGCATTGGTAGGCAGAGTTGTAGATGCTCTAGGAAAACCTATTGATGGCAAAGGACCAGTACTAACAACTGAAACAAGGCCTGCAGAATCACAAGCTCCAGGTGTTATAGATAGGCAATCAGTTAAACAACCGTTGCAAACTGGTATAAAAGCCATTGATTCAATGATACCTATTGGTAAAGGACAAAGAGAGCTAATTATAGGGGACAGACAAACAGGAAAAACTGCATTAGTAATTGACACTATCTTAAATCAAAAGGGTAAGAATGTAAAATGCATTTATGTAGCTATAGGTCAAAAGCAGTCTACTGTAGCACATATTGTTAATGACCTTACACAGATGGGAGCAATGGACTATACCATAGTTGTATCTTCAACTGCATCAGATTCAGCACCTTTGCAATATTTAGCACCATATTCTGGTTGTAGTATTGGTGAATATTTTATGAATAAAGGTGAAGATGTATTAATAGTATATGATGATTTGTCTAAGCATGCTGTTGCCTATAGAACAATGGCGTTATTACTTAGGAGACCACCAGGAAGAGAAGCTTATCCTGGAGATGTATTCTATTTACACTCTAGGTTATTGGAAAGAGCTGCGAAACTTTCAAGTAAACTTGGAGGAGGATCACTAACTGCTTTACCAATAATAGAAACATTAGCAGGAGATGTTACTGCGTATATCCCTACTAATGTAATCTCTATAACAGATGGTCAGATATTCTTGGAATCGGAATTATTCTATGCAGGTCAAAGACCAGCAGTTAATGCAGGTATATCTGTATCCAGAGTTGGTGGTAGTGCTCAAATAAAAGCAATGAAACAAGTTTCAGGAACACTTAGACTTGAGTTAGCACAATACCGTGAACTTGCTGCTTTTGCACAGTTTGGATCAGACTTAGATAAAGAATCTAAAAGAAGGCTTGAAAAAGGTAAGAGATTAACTGAAATATTAAAGCAGCCTCAATATAAGCCTTTATCAGTAGAAAAACAAATAATGATTTTATATGCAGGTGTAAATAATCATCTTATGGATATACCTGTAAATAAAATTAGAAAATTTGAAGATGAATTTTTAGCCTTCATGGACACTCATCATAGGGAAATCGGCGAAGAAATTATCTCTACTGGTGAATTAAAGGATGATATTAAACTAAAGCTAAATGAGGCAATAGATGAATTTAAAAAAGTTTTTTTGGCAGAGGAATAATTTAAAACCCTTTGCAGGAGGTGAACTATGGCAGGACTAATCATTATAAAAAGAAGAATTAAGTCCATTACCAACACAAGAAAAATTACAAAAGCCATGGGACTCGTTGCCACAGCTAAGCTTAGAAAAACAAGAAGTTTACTTGACATTAATTGCGATTATTATAATTCCTTTGAGGAAACTATTAGGTTAATAGTGGATAATGTTGAGGATTATAACATATATACGCATGGTAATAAAAGTAACAAAAAGCTGATTATAGTTTTTACTTCTGATTCAGGACTTTGTGGAGGCTTTAATTCAAATGCTGTATCTGAAGCAATTAAGCAGGCGTCAGAGAATAAGGATAATTCTCTTATAATGGTGGTTGGACAAAAGGGAAGAGCATATTTTAACAAATTAAAATATGCTACTGCAGCAGAATATGTAGGGATTTCTGACTTACCCTCTTTAAAAGAAGCAAGAATTATTGCTGAGCATGCATTAAGACTTTATAGAAGTGGTGAAGTAGGAGAAATAGTAGTAGTTTATACTAAATTCCATTCTGCTGTAAAACAGGATGTGTTAACGAAAAAGCTGCTTCCAATAGAATATGCTACAGTTAATAATAGTGGTATTATTTTTGAACCTGAAGTGAATAATTTGTTAGAAGATATTTCAGATACATATATTCAGCAGTGTATTTTAAATTTTATGATTCACTCAAAAGCTAGTGAACAAGGGGCAAGAATGTCTGCCATGGACGGGGCAACTAAAAATGCAAATGACTTATTAGAAAAGCTGAAGTTAAAATATAATAGAGTAAGGCAGAGTATTATTACTCAAGAAATTTCAGAAATAGTTGGAGGAGCAGGAGCTCAAAAGTAAGGAGGTAAACTGATGCCAG
>JAQSXU010000392.1 GCA_029256485.1 Clostridiaceae bacterium | reverse complement strand
ACAAAAGAGGAACAAGAGTTTTATATTGCGTTATCTGATTTGGTGTTGCAAAGGGAACAAGAAAGAGTGCTAGGTAAAAATAATATTTAAAATAAAACTGTGATATATAAAAAACATCAAAAATAAATATTATTTATATTAAAGTAAAAATGGTGGTGTGAATAAATGTTTAGTGGAAGAGATATTACAGATGATCAATTGTATTTTGCAATATATTGCATAACTGCCTTAAGCCGTAATTTAAATATGGATCCCAGTGATGTTTATACACTGATTTCTGAAAAAACAAATATTTTGGATGATTATATAATTAAATATTATGATACACTGCATACACAAGGGGAAGATTATATAGTTAGTGAAATTGTTCAATTATTAAAAGGTGAGGAGTTAGAAATATGATAGTTTATCATGGATCTAATATTGATATAAAGGAACCTAAAATAATACAATCTAATAGGGCACTAGACTTTGGGTTTGGGTTTTATACAACTACATTTAAAGAGCAAGCAGAAAAATGGGCTCTTAGAAAATGTACAAATTTTAAAGGTGAGATTGAAGGAAAACCAACTGTATCAATATATGAATTAGATTTAGAATTTGCAAAAAAGAATTATCAAGTACATGAGTATGATGGTGTTACTAATGAGTGGCTGGAATTTATATTGATGAATAGTATAAATTCAAAATCTCCTTATGATATAACTATTGGTGAAGTAGCTGATGATCAAGTATTTGCTACAATAAATCTTCTTTCAAGAGGATGGATAGATATAAATGCTGCAATTCAAAGATTAAAATTTAAATTACCTAATAATCAGATGTGTATTAATAATCAAGAAGTTATTGAAAAATGTTTAAAATATATTGGTATGGAGGTAGTAAAATAAGATGAAAATGAATGAATATGATGAAATTATGGTTATGCTTGTAGATGATATTATTGAAAATATAAGCAACCTAAAATCTATAAGCAAGTATGAATCAATGAAATTATTTTACACATCGCCTATATGTAAAATGCTTTATCAAAAAAATACAGGGTTGTATACGCAAAGTGCTGCAAGTATAGCGTATAGATGTATTAATTAAGGAAAAATAAGGATGATATTATTTAATTGTTAGAATCAATTCATTATGGAAGGAGAAACAGATGAATAGTACTGAAAATGATAAGAATTTATTAATAATAGAGGCAGTTGAAGGTTTTGCATTTAATCATAATATAAGTAGTATCAATGCATTTAAAATATTTGAAAAATACGATTTATTTAAATTAATCCGCTCCCAATATGATGTTTTACATACTCAGAGTCTGGAAGAAAGTATTGAGTTTATTGAAGATGTGGTTAGGAGAAAAGAATATGTTAAGCAATAATGAATTAATATTATTTCATGGAACTAATCAGCTATTTTACGAGGTGGATTTAGAAAAATCTAAGAATAAGCGTGATTTTGGAAAAGGATTCTAATTCTAAAAATCAAATAATCAAGTTTCGCTTCATACTAGCAAAGACTAAGTAGATTAGAATTTATATGGAGAGATGAATATGATAAACAAATATTCATATAAAGGACAAGATATAACACTCTGAATTCATAGTTGATGAATTGTTTAGAGAATGGGAAAATAAATAATTATCTAAGCCTAAATTAATTCTGCAACTCAAAGACCAAAATTTAAATTACCTAATAATCAGGTATTCATTAACAATCAAGAAGTAATTTATTGAAAAGATTAAATGATTGTAAAAAGGCCAATAATAAAATTATTAAGAAATGAAAGAAGTCCGTAGCATAAGTTTATATGTTACGGACTTTGGTTCTTAATAAGACCAGATTTAACTCCATTTATGTTTCAGATAAATGCATATTTTGAATCTGCAATATGAAATTAATGAAACTATATTTCATATTTTTGAATAAGAATATAAAATATGTAAAATAATCAAGTGATTTGATATAATCATTATGTGAAATAACATTAAGGAGGAAATAAGTTGGGAAAGAATATGTTAATTTTAACTTTAACAAGTGTAGTTGTAGTTATAGCATGTGGAGTAGGAGGAGCTATATATGCATTAAATAGAGAAAAATTGGGAACATTTGGGGATGATTCTGGTTTGAAAAATGAAGTTTTAAGGAAAGAAAAAGCTATATTTAATGGATGGCAACAAAAAGATGGAAATTGGTATTATTATAAAGATGATATAACACAAACAGGCTGGGTACAAGATAATGGTTCCTGGTATTATCTAAATGATTCTGGGAAGATGAAATCAAATTGGGTTCAGGATCAAAATAAGTGGTACTACTTAGGTCAGGATGGAAAGATGAGAGTCGGTTGGATTAAAGATAATGATAAATGGTATTATATGAATAATGATGGAACAATGGCAAGCAATACAACTGTAGATGGAAATTACATAAATGATAATGGAATAATAGAAGAGACACCAAAACCTAAAGTGAAGCAGTCAGCTGATGACAATGTTATAAATAATGATAACCAAATGAGTAAAAAAGTCATAGGTAAGTGGAAAGATGAAAATAATAATAAAATTATAACTATAACTGATATAACAGATTTTTGGGTAATATATCCATTTTTTAAAGGAGATTCATATAGAAAGATTGAAGATAATAGTGATAGAGTAGTTTATGAATTTAATTCTGGAGGATCTAAATATCAGATATCAATGGCAATGAATAATATTGTTAATAAATTGGAGATGAGAATGAAGAGTAATCCAGAAAGAGGATGGAATTTACAGAATACATTCGCGAGAATATCATAGAATTTATATGAAAGAGGAGTTTGTTTAAAATAATAACAATGGTTTGTGGCATGGAGAAAAATAAGTTAAAAGGATTTATGGAGAGTATGTATAATAACTTGTGTAAATTGAATATTTGATATGTTATATAACTGGAAGTTTCATTTCCAGTTATATTTTTTAGTATTTGTAAACACATAAAAAAAGCTGCACTATAAGGCATCTAAACCAAATAATACAGCAATCTATCAATTTTAATGGTGCCGCTAGCCGGACTCGAACCG
>JAQSXU010000108.1 GCA_029256485.1 Clostridiaceae bacterium | reverse complement strand
ATCAAAATAATTTAGAATTTCACATGCACATTTTTCGCCACACGATAATATATCAATTATTTTTAATCTACTTGGATCAGTTAATGCTTTGAAAATTTTCGAGTTTCCTTCATAATCCATATTGATTCACGCCTTTCCTATATAGATATATATCTATATATTCAATATAGAATATCATCTATGCATTGTCAATATAACTTAGTTATTTAATTTACTTTTAACATAACTAAATATATAACAATCTATATAGTTATATTATTCAAGAACTAAACTACTGTTACAAAATAGTATTATAAAACTTTTTAATAAATATGCATGAATTTTAAAACATCATAAAAACCAAAAATGCAAATACCATCCATATACATTTAGATTGGTATTTGCATTTAAGCACATGTACTCACTATTTTTTTTCATAGAAGAAATAAAATACTCATTTAATGATAGAAATAATGAAATCTCTTATAATCTGTTTTCTAAAAATTAAGGAATTTCTTAAAATTAAAATACTAAATAAATTATGTAATACATGTTAATGGAATTTTGAAGTTTTTAACTCTCTTATCCATGATAAATTTTCGTCTATAATAATAAACACTTCTATATGACGAATAATATTAGTCTATTTACTAATAATAATTAACGGATATTTTATATCTTCAAATTTATATTTTAGGAGGAATACAAAATGAGTATGGCATTAATGACTCAAAACAAATATCAAATATGTATAGATGAATGTAATAGGTGTGCACAAGCATGCTATGAATGCCTTAAAGCATGTTTAAATGAACCTGATCTCCAAGCAAGAAAGAATTGCATAAGTATGCTTATTGAATGTGCACAAATGTGTCAAATGTCTTCTGGAATGATGGCAATGGATAGCCAATTTTCAAAACAACATTGTCAAGTATGTGCTACAGTTTGCGATAAATGTGCTCAAGAATGTGATATGTTTAATGATGATCACTGCAAACAATGTGCTCAAGAATGCAGAACATGCGCTGATGAATGCAGAAAAATGTCTAACATGTAATTGACTATCTAAATGGAAAAGTAGGTGATATAGAATTACCATCTATTTCTCCATTTTCCTTTAAATATATACCTACTGATTCCCCCCTTTCATCTTCGAATAATTCATATAATAGTTTTCATCTTATAACTTAAATATTTCGTTGAAATATTACATAATTAAATAAACCGACTGCTCTTCATGTACATGGGCTTTCAAAGCCTAATTCTCAAGATGGTGCTCCAGATATAGAACCTAGCACTCCTAAGATTATGCCTGGTGAATGCTTTACTTACAAATTTCTTGCATGGCAGCAGGAACATTTTTTTATCACTCCACAATGGAACAACAGACAGCTCAAGGACTTATAGGCGCATTTATAGTATTACCAAGAAATAATACTCATATTTTATACAGAGACTATATATTATTATTACAGCCATGGGACATATCTCAGCCTAAACTAGGTGAAGTTTATCCTGGTTTGTACAAAACAAATAAATTTAATAGAAATCCAAACTTTTTTCACTATAAATGGTAAAGCATTTCCTGACACTACTCCTTTATATACAAAATGTGGAGAGCTGATTAAATTAAGATTTATATATTCGTTAGGCAAATCTCTAATTGCTAAATACAAAATTTTCCATTTACAAAAAAAGAATGTCATTATGGCTCTGCTGAACAATTGATATTTAAAAAATAAGATTAATGATTAAAATGATGATTATAAATTAATATATAATAGTCTGTGCATTTCATCCATAGAATATATTAACTCTATCATTAAATAACACAGACTATTAATTTCTATAAATGGAATATACAAAAAGAATTCTTTATTATTACCTAATTATAAAATTAAATATTTACGACAAAATCTCTTTTATATTGCATATACTCATCTTGCACATTCTTAATGACTGATTCCCCTGGTTTTGTTGCCATCTTTCAACTAATTCAATAGCTGCTAAAGGTCTATTGCCTAACCCAATAAGTATTCCTGATAAAATTAGTTTTCTGAAAAATTGTACAGTATTTGTATCGCCATTTTCTGATAAAACACGGCTAACTAATGGTCTGATAAATCTAGCCCAATCCTCTAAAGTAAAATTAGCTGTATGCTGTTCTATTAAGTTCTTCTTCTTTGATGAATCATTTACATCATAATCTGAAGAAAGTATAGAATTAAGCAGTTGAATATGCTTTAATTCATTAGCAATTATATCAGATAATGTATATATATATGATGACTCAGCAGGAAATCCTTCTCTAATCACTTTATAGTGTTCTATTTCTCTTGATTCTCTATTTATAGCCTCACTAATGCCAGCTAAGTACGATTCTGGCATTACAAGCTTTTCATTAGAGTTCCACGAAACATCAATACCTGAAAGTTCTTCGTACATTCTCCTAAGCAACGTTGCATTAATGCGATCTTCCTGAACAATAGAGTATAATATTTCTTTCTCTTTATCTGTAGGTGCCATATTAGCAAGATATTCATAATATACTAAGTCACTTCTTTCATCTTGAAATGCTTTATTTAACTCCCCAATTGCCTCTAAGAACTTCCTATTTGTCGCCTCCACATTATTATAGTTTTCCATAAATACTAATTCTCCTAATAAAATTACTTTAGTATATTCTATTAATTACATATTAGTTTGTTCACTCTCATTATTTGCTTATAACTTTTATTTTTCCTCCTTAGTAACATCTGTTAGTAATACAGTTTCTTTATTTCTTATTGTTTGCTTTTTTAATGCTTTTATTTATGTTAATTTTAAACACTTATTATATGAAATATAATAACAATAGCTCACATTAAAATCATTACTGGAGACACAATATATATTCTTTAAACTAATTAAATTTAATAATTTGAATTCCATAATCAATAAATATATTTAAGCATTAACTAATAATGCAAAAAGCCAGTTAAACTCTTGTTTCAAGTTTAACTGGCTTTAAAATTTTATATGTAATTATATATTCACTATTTGCTATACTTTTTAAATAAATCATCAAGAGCTTCTCTTAAAAGAAAGGCTTCTGTTCTATCAGTCGACTTCGAAAGTCTCGAAAGTCTATCAAGTTGAGTCTTAGTAAAATAATTAGACTTTAAAACCATGCTCTCCGCTTCTGAAAGACAAATTCTGTTCTTTCCTAGTTCTTTTGCTCTAAATAGTGCGCTATCAGCTACTCTAAAAAGTTCTACCACAGTTTTTGCATCTCTTGGATAACTAGCTACTCCAAAGCTTAAAGTGAAGTAAATATTTTCTCCTCCATTTTTATTTAAGTTAAATGTATTATCAGATAAATATCTTCTAATTTCCTCTAGTTCCATAAAACTTCTTTCAGCACCCTTTTTTACAAGCAATATATTAAATTCATCACCAGCCTTACATATCATATCAGTAGGCGATAAATTATTATTAAAAATTGATATAAGCTTATTTATTACTTCATCACCAATAGAATTACCATATATATTATTTAAGTTATTAAAATCATCAATATCTGCAACAACTATACTAAATGGTCCTTCGTTTTTAGATATTAATTCTTCCATTTTAAATATCAAATCTTCTTTAAACCTAATTATACTATCCATAAACACCCTCCACTTGGCTAAATAATATTTATCAAATTAATCAATTAATGCGACAAAATATTCCATGACTTAATTATACTAACATCTACCTATATATGCGTCAATATATATAATGCTATAAATATTTTGTTTATCGTTAGTTTACACAAAATTTTTCTTTTAATCATTCTCCTAAGCCAATCCATCAAATTTTTAAAATTTACATTTTTACACTTAATAGTTATATATATTATCGCATATATATATTGACATATATATATTAAAATGATATGCTTATATACAATAAAAAATAATATAAGTAACGCTGAATCATTTTGAGCGGGAGAACCATTTTTTTTGGGGTGAATCTTTTTATAAGTAGGGTTAATCTTCTTCAATCCGAATCCGTCAGCTAATCTCGTAAGCGTTGAAGAGAAGTTTTGGTTTATTGCTTAATATGCTTTTATTAAGCATACCCATGATTATTGTTATCCATACAAGCTGTAGAGATATTCAAACTTCTCTGCAGCTTATTGTTTTTTAATTAATAACTGGGAGGTTTGTTATGGTAAAAATATGTTTAATTGGTCTTGGAAAGACAGGGAAAGAAATTGCAAAAATGATATTTAAACAAAATGATTTGAGAATTGTATCAGCTTTATGTAGTCCAAGCAGCGATAAAAAATACATGGATTTGGGTGAAGTAATTGGAATTCAGGAAATTGGAATTAAAGTTGAAGGCATTAATAAATTAGAAGAAGTTATTTTAAAATGCAAGCCAGATGTTGTTGTTGATTTTTCTACATCTGAGGCTACTTTAAAAAATGCAAAGATAATATCACAACTTGGAGTTAACATTGTTATTGGGACAACTGGTTTCACTGAATCAGACTTAAATAAATTGAAATCGATATCTCATTATAATCAAACTGGTATAGTCTATGCTCCTAATATCACTTTAGGAGTTAATGTATTAATGGTATTAACAAAATTGGCTTCTATTCTATTAAATAACTATGATTTTCAAATCTCTGAAGTACATCATAAAAATAAAAAAGATATTCCTTCGGGTACAGCTTTGAAAATAGCTAGTGAAATTGAAGATGGGTTAGTATATCTAGGTAAAGATATTTATGAAGAAAATATCCCTATAAATTCTGTTCGTGCCGGTGGAATAATTGGTAAACACGAGGTGCTAGTTGCTGGAGAATACGATAAGATTACAATTTCACATGAAGCATTTTCTAGAAAAGCTTTTGCTCATGGAGCTATTCATGCGGTAAATTTCATTAAGGACAAAGTTGGCTTTTATGAAATGAAAGATGTATTATCTTTATCAAAAATAATAGAAGATTTATATGTAAATCAAAATTCAAAAGATTCCATTAAAAATAATATGATTAAATTAGATTTTAAAGATAAATCTATATAAAAATATTTATATTCAAATTAATGTTTAGGAGTGTGTATTATGAAAAGAAATTATAAAGATATTCCTATTTGGAAAAATATAACTGAAGATCAATGGAATGATTGGAGATGGCAAATCGCTAATAGACTTACTACGATTGAAGAATTAGAAAAAGTTATAAATCTTACAGAAATAGAGAAAATTGGTGTAAAAACTAGTCTAAAAAAACTTAAAATGGCTATAACACCTTATTATGCAACCCTTATTAATCCTAATGATTATAACTGTCCAATCAGAAGACAAGCTATTCCTACCATTTCTGAAACAAAAATTTCAAAATATGATAGATACGATCCTTTACATGAGACAGTTGATTCCCCTGTCCCGGGACTGACACATAGATATCCAGATAGAGTACTTCTTCTTGTTACACAAGAGTGTTCTATGTATTGTAGACATTGCACAAGAAGACGTTTTGCAGGAAATGAAGACGAGTCTTTATCAAATGAAACAATTTTAAAAGCTATTAAATATATTGATAATCATAAAGAAGTTAGAGATGTTTTAATTTCTGGTGGCGATGCATTATGTGTTTCAGATGAAAAACTAGAATTTATTTTAAAAAACTTAAGAAAAATTTCTCATGTCGAAATTATTAGAATAGGAACAAGAGTACCTGTAGTAATGCCTCAAAGAATAACTACAAGTTTATGTAATATTATAAAGAAATATCATCCAGTTTGGATAAATACTCATTTTAATCATCCAAGTGAAGTAACAATTGAATCTATTAAGGCTTGTAAAATGTTAGCTGATTCTGGAATTCCTTTAGGTAACCAGTCAGTGCTATTAAAAAACATTAACGATTGTCCTTATATCATGAAAGACCTAGTACAAAAATTGGTTAAAAATAGAGTTAGACCTTATTATTTATACCAATGTGATTTATCTGAGGGAATTGAACATTTTAGGACTCCTGTTTCAGTAGGAATTGAAATTATAGAGCTTTTACGTGGACATACTTCTGGTTTTGCTGTTCCTACTTTTGTTATTGATGCACCCGGTGGAGGTGGAAAAATTCCTATTAATCCCCAATATTTAATTTCTCAGTCTCCTGAAAAATTAATATTGCGAAACTATGAAGGTATACTATGTACTTATACTGAATCTTCGGATAAAAGTCATAATTGTAAAAATTGTGGAATTTGTGATAAATTTAAACTTGAAGAATATAAAGGATTAGAAAAACTATATAGAGATGAACGAATTTGTCTTACTCCAAACTGCAATGTTAGAATGAAAAGGAGGGAAAAATTTGGTGAAATCAGATAAATATAAAACTAATAATAATTATTATACTCAAATAAATCGCACAAAAATACTTGTAGATTCCTCTAATAAGCGAATAAAAATAATTGGCTTTAATACTATGACTGTTCAAAATCTAAAGAAAATAATACATTTTGCATCCAAACAACATTTAGATAAAATTATTTGTAACTGTACTAGCGAGTATTTCGAAATATTCATTAATGCTGGTTTTATTTTAGAAGGCAAAATTAATGGTTATTATAGAGGCGAAGATGCCTTTTGTGTATCTTATTTCATAACTACCGATAGAAAAATTTGTAGTAATTTTGTAAAAAAAGATTTATTAGTAAAAGAATGTCTAAGGCTTAAAAACACTTACATTAAAAATAGAAACAAAATAGATTACACAATAAGAAATGCAAATGAAGCTGATATAAAAGAAATGATAAAGCTTTTTTCAACCGTATTTTCAACTTATCCCTCTCCTATTTATAGTGAAGAATATTTAAAGCAAAGCATGCATGATAAAGTTTTGTATAAGGTAGCTGTTTTTAATGAAAAAATAGTCAGTATTGCTTCTGCCGATATGGATAAAGAGAACTTAAATGCAGAAATAACTGATTGTGCTACATATCCAGCATATAATGGCAAAGGAATTTTATCAGACATTATTTATTCTCTAGAGTATGATCTTAAATCGAAAGGATTTATGACATTATATAGTTTATCTAGAGCAATAAATCCAAGTATTAATTTTGTTTTAAGTAAACATAATTACAATTATACAGGTAGATTAATAAACAACTGCAATATATGCGGTACCTTTGAGGATATGAATATTTGGGTAAAAAACATTCAATAACTTCACATAAAAGGCTTTGAAAGCCTACAATAAAAAGATTACCTATTTGTAAAATTAAATAGGTAATCTTTTTAATTTCATTTTCGTATTTTTCTGTGGTAATTGCCCTTCATCATATATACATATCAATATATATATGATAACATATGTATGTCATAATGCTATTTTTTAATAAATTTATTTATGTTTTCACTTTCAATTATCAATAAAATAGGAGGTAAAAAATGAAAACAGAAAACAAACATAATACTTATAATACTTTATTTCATTGGCATAGCTTTAAATTAAAACTTGTATTCGAAGGAATATGTATAGGTATTACTTCTGGTTTATTGATCGTTCTATATAGATTATCGCTTGAGAAAGCAGGAGTTATTTTAAATTATGTTTATAAAGTTATATCTCAAGACCCCATACTAATTCTTCCATGGATTTTAGTTCTAATTGTAATAGGATATATTGTTGGAGTGATGGTTAAAGCTGAGCCAATGATAAGCGGAAGTGGTATTCCCCAAGTTGAAGGAGTTTTACTTAGAAAGCTTGACATGACATGGTGGCGAGTGATAATAGGTAAATTTTTTGGTGGAGTTCTTTCAATAGGTGCTGGACTTTCACTAGGAAGAGAAGGCCCTTCTGTTCAATTAGGTGCTGCAATTGGGCAAGGTTTTAGCAGAATCTTCAAAAGAATTAAAGTCGAAGAAAAATACTTGATTACAAGTGGAGCTAGTGCTGGTCTTGCAGCTGCTTTTAATGCTCCACTTGCTGGAACAATGTTTGCATTAGAGGAAGTTCATAAAAACTTTTCACCTTTAGTATTACTTTCTGCTATATCCTCTGCACTTTCTGCTGACTTTATTGCAAGTGGCTTTTTAGGTTTAAAGCCAGTTTTTAATTTTGGTGATTTATCTCTATTACCTCTTAAATATTATTACTATGTCGTTTTATTGGCTATCATTATCGGATTTCTTGGAGTTGTATTTAATAAAACTCTTTTATCAACTCAAAGTCTATTTATAAAGCAAGCATGGCTAAAAAAAGAGTTTAGAATAATAATTCCATTATTAATATCTGTTGTTTTAGGACTTTTCTTACCACAAGTTTTAGGTGGAGGTCATGAACTTATTAGTTCATTAACTACAGGAAATTTTTCTTTGAATATTTTAATAATAATCCTTATAGTAAAATTTTTATTTACTATGGCAAGCTTTGGTTCAGGGGCTCCTGGTGGGATTTTCCTTCCTTTATTGACAATTGGAGCTTTAATTGGAAATACATACGGAGTAGTACTTATGCATTTCTTCCATTTTGACGCTATGTATATTGATAACTTCATCATTCTTGGGATGGCTGGATATTTTGCTGCCGTAGTAAAATCACCGATAACCGGAACTATATTAATTACTGAAATGACAGGTTCCTTTAATCATTTGCTATCTTTAGCTATTGTAGCAATAATCTCATATATTGTTGCAGATTTTCTAGGCTCCAAACCTATTTATGAATCATTACTTGAGAGAATTCTTCAAAATAAAGGTGCAAAAATATCCATAGGTAATAAAAAAAATAAAGCCATTTTAGAATTTCCAGTATGTATTGGCTCAAAATTAGATGAAAAGAAAATCAAAGAAATAAAATGGCCTTCTCGTTGCTTACTAGTTGCTGTTAAGCGTGGAGATGAAGAAATAATCCCTCAAGGAGATACTACTATTTATCCTGGTGATTATTTAATTGTACTTACTAATGAAGATAGAATAGCAAAAATAACTGATAGCTTAACATTAATAGCTGAGAGTTCTGATACATTCTAATAATTTATTATTCATTAATATAATGTGCACTTAGCTGATGAAAATAGAAATAAAAATTTTATTTCTATTTTCATCATTTCTCTCATCAATATAATAATTTCCTATTTATTACTACAAATAACCTACATTTTTGATTTTATCTGCTCATTTTCGTTTAATAAATGTATAATATAATTTTTTATTTCACAATATATATTAGAAAGGTGGTTATATAATGAAAAAAGTTATTTCTTTTATAATTTTCTCCTGTGTGATATATACTATTTTTATACCGGCTTCTTTAACATATGCCGCCGATTTTAAACAAGGTTTTTATAAGACTACTGACTTAAATTTATCACTTGAAACCACTCATACTATTCAAAATAACTCTTTTAGTGACCGTTCTTTAGTAATTATTCTTGACTCTAATCAAATTATTAAGCAAGTGCTAAGGTTAAATCCTCAATCAGAAAAATACAAATTAGTACCACTTGAACAAGGTTACCTTGTTATAATAGCTGGAGGCGGAGAAGTTTCAATTATTTAAAAGCTGATTTACAAACTTCTCCATAATTTAGCAAAAATATAACATAATTTATCTATATCTTCTACTCTAATTTCTTATCTTCAGAATAATAAAGTCACAATACAATGCAACAAATAGATCTCTATTGCAAAATTTCTGATTTGCCTTCCGAACTAATGCCACACCTGCTGCTCCTCCAATTGCTCCTGGTCCCAATTCTTTACCTTGACTTTCAACGCCTTCCATTTTATCTATATTTTTTATTCCTGCCGCTAATCCTCCAGCTGCTCCTCCAACTGCTCCTCCAACTGCTCCTCCTGCAAGTCCATCCAAACCATCTAACTTTCCAATACTGCTTTTTGTTACTATTCCTTCAGTTATTTCATTTTCTTTAGTTGATACCACAGTACCAACTTTTTTTCCTAGGCATTTTAACAATTGATTATGTAATTTTTCAATTTGAATAATATAGTCTTTAAGAATATTTTCTAACCCTATAAGTTCATTTGATATTATATGTTCCTGACATTTGCTACTTTTCTTACTTCTATGCTTATTTCTATAGCCCCCAGCATATTTCCCTAAATCTTCAATAATATTATATACTATTCCTTCTACTTCTATATAAGAATACTTCTTATTCTTTTGATCACATTGTGTCAATTCATCTAATACAACTTCTTTTTGATTTCTATTAGAATTGTAATTCTCTTCTAGCACTTCATTGATTGTTCTAAACTCAAAATAAGGCATTATATAATCCTTCTTAACTATTTCTATCTATTAAATATTTTAATCAAATTTATAGACCTTGGAAAATATTTTCCAAGGTCTATTTCTCATAATATCGACTCCATTTATATAATTTAATAATGAAATATTTATTGATTTGCCTTTTTCAAAATCACTTTTTATTGAGAAATTGTTAACTGTTCCTGCTTTTACCTAAATTATAGCCTGTGAAGAAATTTAAATTGTATCTTATTTGTGTCCTTGTCCACTTTGTTATTTACCTTTTATCATTTTACTATCAAGGATAGTATAATTAGCTCTATGAATATACAATGTTTTTCCATCTATATTTATTCTAGTCATTTTAGGTAAATCTTCTGGTATAGTAACATAGACATCTTTTCCTTGATATACTCCTATAGGAATCCCTTGTTGTGAGCTTATAATGATTGTCTTGTCTTTTCCTATTTTATTTTTAACATCATTAACGAATCTATCAAGTGGAACATAACCGCCACCTTTATTTACATTAACATCTGTTGGAACATCATAGCCTTCAATCATATCCAATCCATTTTCAGCAAATATTACTGTATTACCAACTTGGAACATTTGATTTCCATTAACTGTAACTTCCAATACTTCTGACTTAAATTCTGAAGCTTTTTTATCAAAATTATCACTATTTTGCAGCAAGCCTACTGTAACTTTGCTACCTTCAACTGTTAAAGTTTTATTTCCATAATCATCATAGGTAGTTACAGTAAATTGTTGTCCAACTAAATCACCTTTAATTTTTCCAGCCAAATCTTTTATTTTAGCGCATCCAAATACAGATATTTTATTTTAGCGCATCCAAATACAGATATTCCTATTAGAACAATAGCAATAACTAGAATTATTGGTCTAAGTTTTTTCTTCATTAATACATCCCCCCTGATATTATTGTATATAAAATCTTATAAAAGTACAAATATTTACTTTAAATTTTATTTTTTATCACATTATTTTTTTGAAGATGTCTAATATACATAAAATATCTAATATAAAACAAAAGACCTCTACTATATTTTTTATATAGTAGAAGTCATCAATCTCAAATGAGATATTTAAAAGCGAACTTCATCACCTATGGAAATTCTTTTTTACACTTATTTACATTCATATTTAACGTAATTCTAGCTTAAATTACAATAACTTTCAAGAAAATAATAATCCAATTGCAACCAAACTATTTTTTACACAACTCCAAATAATCTAACTCTTAAATATTAACCTATGATTAAAACCTATGCCAAAACTCTTACTAAACCTTATCGTTTAATAAAACCATATGTATATGATCTTCCCATTTTTCATTTATCTTTAAATATTTATATGCTAGTCCTT
>JAQSXU010000107.1 GCA_029256485.1 Clostridiaceae bacterium | reverse complement strand
GATATTATTAAAAAGTTTGAAGCCACCTTTGAAGGCTATTGGAATAATGATGAATTTAATATATTCAACGGAAACCTGGAAGAAGATAAAAAAAGACTGCTGACTTTTATGATTTTATAATTGTTGATGAGTTTCATCATGCAGAGGCATCTTCCTATAAAGAGCTTTTAGATTATTACAACCCAAAGATATTACATGGTTATAACTGATGAAGAGCGAGCGTGGTTAAAGTTGTATACAAGAGAAATTAAAAAAATTGGATTAGTGTAAAGATGCCTTCTGCTAATGGACAGGAGGCATACTTTCATGTTAAGGTTCAACAAGTTAAGGGGACATTAATATTGTGTAGATTAAAAAATTTAACATGGATTGATAAAAGACCCTATTTTATACTTCCTGAAGTAATAGACTTAATAATATGCTTTTGAGCTAAGAAATAAAATATTATTACTGGAATAACATCAAGTATTAGCCCAGCCATGGCTAAGTTCCACTGCTTTGTGTATTCCCCAAAGAAGAGGAAGGTTTTTAAAGGTATGGTTTGAGTAGCTGGCTTGTTAATTACCAGAGAGGGAAGGAGATAGTCATTCCAGATCCATACGGTATTAAGTATTGCAACTGTAATTGTAATTGGTTTAAGCAAAGGGAAAATTATTAACCAAAAGGTTTTTGATTTGCTGCAGCCATCTATAATTGCAGCTTCATCAAGCTCTTTAGGAATACTTTTAACAAAGCCATGAAAAAGGAACACAGAAAGCGAGGTACCAAATCCTAAATACATAAAAACAAGCCCATACATATTTAAAAGCTTGAGATTGCCCATTAGCTTTACTAAAGGAAGCATAACTGCTTGAAAGGGAATAAGCATTGCTGAAATGAAAAGGAAAAGGATAAATGAGCTTATTCTGCTTTTTGTACGTTCAAGCATCCAGGCAGCCATAGAGGAAAAGATTACAATTACAGTTACACTTGCGATTGTAATAATAAGAGAATTTGCAATAGCTGATAAAAAGTTTAAGTCCTTGTAGGCCTCTTTAAAATTAGTAAGCATTAAGCTTTGAGGTAAGGATAAGGTATTTGAAAATAATTCTTTTTTTGTTTTAAAGGCATTGGAAAGTATAATATAAAAGGGTGATAAAAATATTATGGCTAGAATAAAGCTTATGCATAGAGTTAATAGTTTTTCTATCTTTATCTTCTTTTTTTTCATTAAGCTTCTACCTCGCCTTTCTTTGAAAAATAAACCTGTGTAATTGTGATTGCACCAACTATAAGAAAGAATATAACTGCTTTAGCCTGAGCTTCACCCATCTTGTTAAAGTTAAAAGCAGTATTATATATGTTCATAGCCAGCATAGCTGTTGAGTTACCTGGGCCTCCTGCAGTTAAGGATAAGTTTTGATCATAAAGCTTAAAGGAATTTGAAAGGGTTAAAAATAAACTAACTGTAAAGGCAGGTCTCACCATTGGCATAATTATATTTTTAATCCTCTGCCAGGAGTTTGCACCATCGATTTGAGCAGCTTCAATTAATTCTTGAGGAATGTTTTGAAGTGCAGCAATATATATAATCATCAAATATCCCGACATTTGCCATGCCGTTAATATAATAAGTCCAAAGAAGCCTGTTTTACTGTCGGATAACCAGCCCATTAGCCAATTAATATTCAAAGCTTTACCTATATCGTTAAAGGCGACAGTAAAAATAAATTGCCATATAAAGCCTAAAATTAGGCCACCAATTAAGTTTGGCAAAAAAAATATGGTTCTAAATATGTTATTTAATTTACTTTCTCTAGTAACTAATAAAGCTAGGCCAAAACCAAGCACATTTAAAACTATTACAGCTAATAAAGTATATTTTAATGTAAAAATAAAAGCATCTATAAAGGTTTGGTCCTTAAATATAGAAGAATAGTTTTTAAGACCAATCCAGTGGATTCCGCTTTTAATACCATTCCAGTCAGTAAAGGAATAATAAATACCTGTTAGCAAGGGGATAAGCTGAACCAGAGTGAAGGCTAAAAATACTGGCCCTACAAAGAGCCAGAAGGATAAATAATTTTTTTTCACATGTAGCGCTCCTCTTCTTATTTATTTTATGAAAATCCCAGAGGGGCACTGCCACCTCCAGGATAATAAAAACTATTTCCTTGCTGAAGCCCAGTTGTTTTTAGCATTTTGAACGACTTTGTCCCAAGTAAGGTCTCCAGAAATATATTTTTGCATGTCAGCACCTAATTGATTCATGGCAAAGCCGGTTGGCATTCCGTTAAATACCCAAGGCATGGTTTGATTGCTGTTAGCGTATTTTAGTATATCTGCTGATATTGGATCATCAGGTTTTAGATTGTCTCCATCATAGCCCTTAAAGGCAGGAATAAAGTTGAAATCGTGAATAATCATAGTTTTACCTTCATCTGAAGTATATAACCAGTTTAGGAAATCCTCTGCAGCAGCCTTTGTAGCAGCATCCTTTTTGCTGTTAACTGACCAGTATTCAGGCACTCCAACAGGAATTTTACCATCTGATACTCCATCTATAGTTAATGGAAGTAAGCCCATGTTCTTAGCTAAGTCTGGGTCGATGCCTTTAACAGTACCGTAAATCCAGTTACCCTGCTGAATCATAGCAACCTTACCTGTAGAAAATTCTTTTTCTACTTGAGTTGAATAATCTACACTGTTGATAGATTTATTTGTATTGTCAGGCTTATAAGCATATTTCATTTGAAAATCTAAAATGTTCTTTAGGCCATCAGCATATTTAAAATCTATAGTTTTAGCATTAAATGCATCTACAACGCTTTTAAATTCATTGCCAAAGGCTACATTAGCCATATGCATTCCAAGTACCCAGGTTTCCTTGCCAGGTAAAGCTATAACAGAATTAAGACCTAAATCCTTTTTCTTGGCATCGAGAGTAGCGGCTGCAGTTTGGAGATCTGCAAGGTTTTTTATTTTATAAGCATCGATTCCGGCCTTTTGAAAAATAGCTTTATTGTAAATTATGCCATAACCTTCATAGTCAAAAGGTAAGCCATATATTTTTCCGCTATCAGTGACGGAGTCTAAAGTACCTTGGTAAGCTTGCTTTACCCACGGCTGACTTGACAAGTCTTCAAGCTTGTCCTTCCAGTCAAGCACATCCTGAGTACCGCCAATGTTGAAAATAGCAGGTTCTTGTCCAGAGGCAAATTTTGCTTTTAGGGCTGCACTATAGTCACTGCCGCCTCCAACAGTTTCAACATTAATAGTAACATTATTATGTTCTGACATGTATTTCTTTGTTGCCTTAATTAAAGCATCCTTAGCTTCAACCTTAAATTGAAAAATATCTACGTTAACAGGCTTAGAATTTTTACTTTCTGTGCTTGAAGAGCTGCTCCCAGCACTTGTACTGCGTGCTTGAGAACAGCCTGAGATTATTCCAATTGATAATGCTATAGTGCAACCTATAGCTACTAATTTTTTTACATTTTTCATAATACCCCTCCATTTTTTTGTTTGTTATTGTTTACATTCTTAATTATAGAAGGATGAAATTGTTTACTGAATGGATTAATGTGGACTAAATAGGGTAATAAGGTAAGCAGTTTTAGTTCACTTTTTTACCCTTAAATGTTTGTAGGAATATATTCCCACATTGACTTAAGTCCTTTATAATAAAAGGTGCAGAGTTTAATGAAAGGAAGAAATTTATGAGAGCATTTGATAAAATAGGTGAAAAGCTGGTAAGAAAATTAATTTTAATATTCACATTAATAATAGTTACAATAGTGGTTTCTCTTACCTTTATATCCTATAAGATTATTGAACAGGAGTCCTTCAATAATATTATTTTTAGTAATGAAAGTAATCTTAAGCTGGTTAATAAAAACTTTGAAAAATATTTCTCGGACATTGATCAAGTAAGTTTTCCTTATGCAAACTATAACAGTTTGATTAATGCAGTTAACCATGACGCAGAAGATTACAATCAGCAGGTATACTTAGAGAATTATGTAAGAAACTTGATTTATCAAAGAACAGATATATGCGGTGTATTTTTATATGTTATAAAAGAGGGGAAATATTATTATATAGCTCGAGATAATAATGACTTTAAGGTTAATACCATATTCAATAAAGAAATTTTAAAAGAAGAATGGTATACAAAACTCCTGCATAGTACAAGCAATACCTATATACAAACTTTATTTCCACCTTCAAATACAGGCTATGTTATAAAGGACAATACAGCATTTATAGCCTATCATAGAGTATTAAGAAATATTCAGGATAAAGAACCAAGTGCAGTAATAAGCTTGTATTTCAATTTTCAACAAAGAAATGATATTTTAAGTAGTATTCCACGCTCTTCTGGTGAAAATATTATGCTTTTAAATTCACAGAATGATATTTTTTATGTGGATAATAAAGAACTGCTAAACCAGATGGAGGTTGAAAGCTTTTTTAAGCAAATAAGCTCAGATAAAAGTTATAATTATTTTTATTTTAAGGTAAATAAAGACAAGTATTTAGTTATGTATGATATATCTTCAGAAAACAAGTGGAAACTTGTTAAGTTTATTCCTTACGGACAAATAAGTAAAGCTGCTGAAATTAATAAAAATATTAGCCTAGTCATTAGCATGGTTTTTCTAATTTTTTCAGTTTTCATAGTAATAATTATTTCAAATTCAATAACAAAACCATTAAAGAAGTTATCAAGGAACATGAACCGTTTTGGGAAAGGAGAGCTTAACATTCAAACTGAAATTAAAGGTAGAGATGAAATAGCTCAACTATCAAAGCAATTCAATGATATGGTGTTAAAAATTAATGAGCTTATTAATGAACAATATAAAATGAAGCTTGTAGAAAAGAATGCTATTTTAAAGGCTTTGGAGGCAGAATTAAATCCTCATTTTTTATATAATGCTCTTCAGGCTATTTCAACAAAGGCCTTAAAAAGTGGATTTGAGGACATAAGTGTAATGGTAGACGCCTTAGCTTTAACCTTTAGATACTGCATAAATGGAGGAGATATTGTTACTGCTGGTGAGGAGATAAAGCATGTAGAAAACTACTTGATTATTCAGAAGGCTAGATATGGGGAAAGACTTCAGGTAATATATGAATTAGAGGAAGAAGCTCTAAGCATTAAAATTCCGAAAATGTCAATACAATGTCTGGTAGAAAACTCCATTAAGTACGCCTTAGAAGAAAGCGCTATTGTATGCATTATATTAATAAAAGTCACTTTTGAAGGGGAAAAGGCAAAAATAGTTGTCAAGGATAATGGAAAGGGAATATCCGAAGAAAGATTAAAGGAAATTCAGCAGTACTTAAACAGTGAATGGATAGATGGAGAGAATAAATGCATTGGTTTAAAAAATTTAAGTCTGCGCCTTAAGCTTATTTTTGGCCAGTCAAGTGAAATGCTTATAAATTCTGACAGTAGAGGAACAGAAATTAGCATAGTTATACCAAAGGGGGATAAGGTTTAATGTTTAAGGCTTTAATAATTGATGATGAGGAGCCTGTAAGGGAGGCAATAAAAATCTTAGGCAAATGGAAAGAACATGGCATAGGCATACTTTTGGAAGCCTCAAATGGAGTTGAGGGGATGGCAATAGTAGAAAAAGAAAAGCCAGATTTAATATTAGTTGATATGAAAATGCCTAAGATGAATGGCTTTGAATTTCTGAAAAACGTAGAAAAGTATAATTCTGAGATACAGACTATTGTAGTGAGTGGCTATGACAGCTATGAATACACTAGACAGGCCATACAGTCCAAGGCTGCGGACTACTTATTAAAACCAGTAAACCGTGAAGAATTAAATAAAGCTATAGAAAATTGTATAAATAATATTAAGGAGAAACAGAAGGAAGTTAAAAGTAAAATAGATAAGGAGATTATATTGAACCTATCTTTGCCAGCATTTAAGGAAAAAATCTTTATGTCTATTATTGAGGGAGAATTTGATAAAAATGATAAGGAGCTTTATTTAAACAGGATTGATGCTTTAGGAAATGTAAGAGAGTATGGAGCAGCAATTGTTAGAATAATGAATATGGAGGAGCTTATTAAAGAAAAGTTTAGGAACAACCTTCAGCTAATGCATACAGCTATATCCAATGTAATTGATGAAATATGCAGTGAAGGTATGGAATGCTACAGCTTTTCTAATCCTAACTTAGACAGAGAATTTATTATTATAATTTCTTTTACTTCTTATTTAGATAATAAGCTTAATAGAATTAAGGATGTAATCACCAAACTGTATTTAAAAATAAAGGAATTGTTTGGAGCTAAAATAGCTATTTGTATAGGAGAAAGCTATATAGGCATTGAAAATATAGAAAAAGCATATAGGGCTTCTGAAAAAATACTTGATTCCATAAATATTTTTGAAATGACGGAAGGCATTTATTCCGAAGAATTAAAAAGAGAAAAGGGAGAGATTCCTTCAATATTAACTGTCACGCTACCTATAAAAGACGCCTTAGAAAATGGTACATTACTTTATGCCAAGGCAGCTTTAGGAGATTATTTACAAAAGCTTGAAGGGAGCAGGCAGCTGAACTTTAAGGAAGCATATAGGCTGCTAAAGGAATTTGGGATATTGTTAGAAAACATGATTTTAGAGTTTAAATTTCTACAAACTTTTAATATTAAAGCTGGGGAGAACATAAATTATGATTTTTCAACCTTCATAGAATTTAAGAAGGCTATATACGCCATACTTGATTGCTATTTTGATAAAGTTAAAAACTATTTAAAAGAGAATAGAAACTTTAACATAAAAAAAATAAAAGACTACATTGATAAAAACTATTATCAGGATATTAAAATATCAAGTTTTGCTGATAAGTATTTTTTAAGTAAAGAGTATATAATGAAATTATTCAAGCAGGAATTTAATTGCGGAATACATGAATATGTGCAAAAGGTACGTATGGAGAAAGCAAGATTGCTGTTAAATGATTTGGACATAAAGGTGCAGAGTGTTTCGCAGTTAGTTGGTTTTAGTGATACAAATTATTTTAGTAAGGCCTTTAGAAACTACTATGGAATATCACCTACGGATTATAGGAATAACCTGCTGGGAAAATAAGCACATTTTTACCCTACAATGTTCACTAAAAATCCTTTTTTAATAGACCTGGAATGACTATAATATTCATTGTAAACAATTACATTAGAGCGGAGGGAGATTAAGAATGCTGAGGAGAATTTTATCAATAGCTTTAGCAGGTTTTGTGTTGTTGGCAGCTTTAAATGGATGCAGTTCAACCTCTGTTTCAAATGAGGTTAAAAGCAGCGAACAAGCTCAAAAAACAGTAACTATTAAAATGTTTATTAATGCACCAGAATATACTGATGCTTATAATGTGCTTATCTCAGAGTATAAGAAAATTAAACCTAATGTAAATATTGAGCTGCAAATTATGCAGGATGATTATCCTGATCTTTTAAAAGCAAAAATTGCGTCTGGAGATATTCCTGATGTGTTTCAAACTACATCAGTTAGAGAAATAAAGGAGTACGCTGCTTACAGCGCTGATTTAACAGAGGAGCCCTTAGCGAAAGTAATGAATAGTTCTGTTAAGGCAAGCATGTCACTGAATGGTAAAGTGCTTGGCTTACCTATTAAGTCTGATTTATTTGCTTTAATTTATAATAAAGATTTATTTGCGGCTGCGGGCATAACACAAGTACCCAAAACCTTGAAGGACTTAAAGAAAGTATGTTTAAAGCTGGAGGCAAAAGGAATAACTCCTTTTGCAAATGGCTATAAGGAGTGGTGGGTTCAAAAGCATATCTTTCAACATTTTATAGATGCTGCAGCTGATAATCCAGAAAAACTGGTGGAGAATTTTATTGAGGGAAGAACTACTTTTAAGGATAACCCCACACTACTAAATTATTTTGACTTTATAGATTTAACTGTAGAACATGGTACTAGTAAGCCCTTAGAGAAGGATGCTGCAGCTGAAATCAATGATTTTGCAACAGGAAAAGCTGCAATGATGACTGGTCAAGGGGCTTGGACTGAGGAAGATATTTTAAAAATTAACCCCGGCTTTAAAATGGGCATTATGGGGTATCCTATAAATGGTGACCCTAGTAAGGCAATGATTATAGCTGGCTCTGGACAAGCATTAAGAATAAATAAGGATTCAAAGGAACTTAAAGAAACCAAGGAATTTTTTAACTGGCTTTATACTTCAGACTATGGGAAAAAGTGGTTTTCTCAGGTGGCTAAGGTTATTCCCCCAATAACCAATGCTGCTTATCCTGATATGCAGATGCCTAATGAAATGAAGGAGCTTCTAAAGACAGAAAAGCTTGGTGATGAGTCGATTAATTACTCCTTAGACAGCTTCCATCAGAAATTTGGGGAAATAATGCAGTCTTATATTGGTAAGTCTAAAACTAAGGAGCAGGCAATGAAAGAGATTGAAAGGGCATGGATTCAATTAGGTGAGGCAAAATAAGGTTCACAAAGAACCAATAAATTCATAAAATAGACAATTTATAAGTATATAAAAAGCAAAAAAATGGTGAATATACTTACTTAATGAATTTGCAGATAGAATTATAGCCGTAAGAGGAAATTGTTTGCTTGAGATTTGTGGGCCGGAACCTGTAACTCCAAAATTCCTTTTTTATCATGACCTGGACATATGGGCTGTAAATCTGTCCTGCCTGTCAAAAAAGCGGGCGAAACAGCCAAACACAGCTAAAATCATGATCCATGTATAGAGCATAACTACCCAGTCGTTTACTACTACCTGATAGAAGGTTCCCCAACAGCGATATGTCTGAATGACACCTAGCACAATTCCAGCGCCAAGTAAAACAGGTGAGCTTTTTTTCAACGTCTCAATTACGTTGTCATGTGAGAATACGTAGTACCCCATGAGGAACATGAAAAGGTAAAGCATGTTCCTATAAGTATATGTTACATACAGAATCTGTGCTGATAAAAGCACAGGAAAATTAATAACAACTGAAGTAAGAACCATGACGGTCCCGTAGCGCTTACAATCTTGATGAGTACAAATTTCGCACTTACGCCGGCTGCCACGAACAGGCAGCACATAACCATCTCATGTTACCTAGATAATATTTTCTCATTTTCCTCTATCCCTTCAAATTACTGTATATTGCTCTCATTGACACCATCAATGAAAAGATGTGGTGGATTATTATATAACAAAGCTTATGATAAATCTGTCTTTGGAATTAAAGAAATGTTCAAAACAGGATAAAAGGGCACTTGTTCCATGGTGCTTTTCAAATTTGATTAGCTAAAAATTAACTCTGTGGAAATTTAGAACAATTTGAACTACAATGTACATAAGAAGCAGAGAAAAATGAGGTAAATATATTGAAGGGAGGATTTCTGTGGACGTTGAAACAGTTTTACAGGAACTTCATCAAATTACCCCCGAGGGTAAATAGAATTTTTTACACTAGGAATATGTTATAATAAACCATATGAAAAAATTAAAGGTAATAACACTACTTGAATAAAGGAGCTTCTAAATATATGAATTTCTACTTCGCACCTATGGAAGGTTTGACTGGGTACATTTATAGAAATGCCCATAATGCCTTTTTCAATAATATAGATAAATACTTTTCACCTTTTATTGTTGCAAATCAAAATAACAATTTTAAGACACGGGATTTAAATGATATTTTACCTGAAAACAACAAAGGCTTAGTTTTGATTCCGCAATTGCTAACAAATAATGCAAAAGATTTTATACATACTTCAAAGAAAATAAAGCAATTAGGATATAATGAAATAAATTTAAATTTGGGATGTCCTTCTGGAACTGTAGTTTCAAAAAATAGAGGAGCCGGATTCCTTTCAAAAACAGAAGAACTTAATGTGTTTTTAGAGGAGATTTTTTCTCAAACCACAACAAAAATCTCAGTAAAAACTAGAATAGGAAAAGACCAGCCAGAAGAATTTTATAATTTGATTGAAATATTTAACAAGTATCCTATAGAAGAGCTTATCATTCACCCTAGGACTCAAAAAGATTTTTATAAAAATAAGCCTAATCTGAAGATCTTTAAGGATGCCTTGATTTTAAGTAAAAATCCTGTTTGCTATAATGGTGACATTTTTACAGTGAAAGATTACAAGAAAATTTCAACTGATTTTCATGGTGTAGAAACTTTAATGATTGGCAGAGGATTATTAGCCAATCCCGCACTGATTAGCAATATTAAAAATAATACTAAACTGGACAAAAAATTACTAAAAGACTTTCATGATAAAATTTATGAAGATTATAAAGGGATACTTTTTGGAGATAGAAATGTGTTGTTTAAAATGAAAGAATTATGGTTTTATATGCTGCCCATGTTTTCTGATAATGCAAAATATGCAAAAAAAATCAGGAAATCAGAAAGATTATACGATTACGATGAAGCAGTTTTAAGCCTATTCAGAGAACAGGATATTTTAGAAAATTAGGAGCTGGCTGTCTGGTTGCTGAGTTGGTTAAAAACCATATATTATTCAGCTGTTACACAGCTGCTCCTTTCAATTAAATGTAATCTCAGCTGAAATTGATAAATCTTTGTTATGAAGCTTCCACAAAAAGTAATTTGTCAATTGCCTTATTCATTTTATATTTTATTTCCGAACTAATGGTTTTATCAGTGCCTCTAAGAAGTTTAACTATTTTATTAAATATAGTTAAGTGCTGTTGCTACTGCATTTTTACTTATATATTCATATTTATATGTCTTCCCAGGTAATCTTCTCAGCATTTTCATCTATTTTAGCAGACTTATCAAATAACTTTATTAGTACCACTGCTAAGGCAAAACTGGTGATAGTATAAAAGTGTAGACACAAAATTGTAGATTTACTTAAGGTATATAATAAAATATAGGAAGGAAAGTGTCTACACATGGGAAGAAAAGTAAACAATTATACAGATGAGTACAAAAGCACCATTGTTGAGCTATTTAACAGTGGAAAAACTTATAGCGAGCTTAACAGCGAATATGGAGTACCAAAAACGACAATAAGACGATGGGTAACCAAACATAAAAAGAAAAATAATGGTACCGAAGCCAAAGAGAAAAATATCAAAGAAATTCTAAAGAGAGATGCTATGCTTCAAGAGGAAAATAAATAATTTAGCTGCAAAAACAAGGCA
>JAQSXU010000106.1 GCA_029256485.1 Clostridiaceae bacterium | reverse complement strand
TTTAAACTAGTAGTAATAATTACAATTAAGATAATTTAGGAGGTTCATTATGGAAGTATTAAAAGTTTCAGCAAAATCAAGTCCAAATTCTGTGGCAGGTGCGTTAGCAGGTGTTTTAAGAGAAAGAGGAGCAGCTGAAATTCAGGCGATTGGTGCAGGAGCACTGAATCAAGCTATTAAAGCTGTGGCAATTGCGAGAGGTTTCGTAGCACCCAGTGGTATAGATTTAATATGTATACCAGCGTTTACAGATATAGAAATAGATGGTGAGGAAAGAACTGCTATAAAATTAATAATTCAACCTAGATAAAATAATTTTTAGCACTTTAAAGGGCTTGAATTCGATTCAAGCCCTTTAATTTATTGTTGAAATGTGATAAATTATAAACTGTTGAGTTATTTTAAAATACTATGGAGGATATTATGAATATAAAAGGAATTATACAACTAATAAGGCCAAAGCAATGGATTAAAAATAGTTTTATATTTGCTGCAATAATTTTTTCTGGTAATTTTTTAAATCTTGAAATGTTATCTTCTAATATTATAACTTTTTTATTGTTTTGCATGACTTCTTCATCTGTATATATTTTGAACGATATAGTTGATATAGATAAAGATCGATGCCATCCAAAAAAGAAATTTAGGCCATTGCCAAGTGGCAAGGTATCAATAAAATCAGCTGTTATGGTGGATATATTAATAATTATATCAGTTGTGCTAATATCAATAGTATATTTAGACATAAGAATATTATGCATTTTTGCTGTTTATTTTTTAATAAATATAATGTACTCTTTTAAATTAAAAAATATTGTAATTATTGATGTTATGGTAATAACCTTTGGCTTTGTATTAAGGGTTGAAAGTGGAAGTATAGCAACAGGAGTACAAGTTTCTCCATGGCTGTTTTTGTGTACAATCCTCTTATCATTATTTCTAGGATTAAATAAAAGAAAGAGTGAAATTATTACCCTTAAGGATAAAAGCGCCAATCATAGAAAGATATTGGAAGAATATAGCGTTGAAATGATAGATAAGATGTTAACCATTGTAACACCTTCAATTTTGATGGCATACAGCTTATATACATTTAGTTCGGTACAAAGTAAAACAATGATGTATACTATTCCATTTGTATTATATGGCATATTTAGATATGAGTATCTTGTGGATAAGAACAATGTTGGAGGGAAACCTGAAGATGTTTTTAGCAATGATTTACCATTTCTAGTTAATATATTATTATGGGTGATTTCATCCCTTGTTATTATATACTTTAAATTATAAGGAGAATAAAATGTATTTTGAAAATATATCTACAAAAGAAAATAATAACTACTATTTATATATAGGTACTATTAGTTTGTTATTAAGTGTACTATGGATTTTATTTATTAACACCGTTCCTTTTTCTGATTTCGACTACTACTACAACTTAGCTAAACAGATAGCCAATGGTGGTAAGTGGGGGGACACATATACATCTGTAGGATATGCTATAGTACTTGGAGGTGTTTTTAAATTATTTGGAGCAAGTATTATGTTAGGTAAAGTATTTAATATTGTTCTTACTTTGTTAAATAATGTAATATTTTATAATATTTTAAATGCTGTTAATTTAAATAGAAGAGATAAGAAGATAATTTTTACAATGTTTGTATTGTTTCCAAATAATATTTTTTATAATAGTATTCTATGTACTGAAATACTATTTACCAGTATTTTATTATTAACTACATTAGTTTATTTTAAAAATATAAAATACAAATATATTATCATTGGTATCTTAACGGGTATAAATAGTTTGGTAAAACCTTTTTTCATAGTTATTTTCTTTGGCATATTTCTAGTTGAGTTAATAAAAAATAAAAAATTCAGCAAAGCCGTTATAAACAGTATTATAGTACTTTTGGTTACTTTAATTACAATAGCGCCATGGGTTTATAGAAACACAAAATATATTGGCCAGTTTACATTTATCTCAAACAATGGAGGAATAGTACTTTATATAAATAACAACTCAACCAATACTATGGGAAGGTGGATGCCATCAGATAATGTTGAAAACTCAATTACAGTTACAGATAAATATAAATCATCTAACAGAACACAGCAAAATAAAATGCTGTCACAGGCTGCAAAAAAATGGATTACTAGTAATCCAAAAAGGTTCTTGCAACTTGGTTTTAAAAGATTGTATAATACATATTATTTAGGGGATGACATTGGGTATAGTACATATGGATCCGGTTTAAGCAGCAAGGTAAGTCATAAATTATTTAACATTGCCAATACTATAAGAAATATAATATTTATTCCGGGAACTATTGGAGTGTTAGCATATTCACTATATATAATAGCGATGATATTTAAAAATAAAACTCAGAATTTGAATGTATATAGTTTATTTTTCTTAATTTTATATTATATGAATACTTGTGTTTACTTTATTACTGAAGGACAATCAAGATACTCATTCCCAATTATATTTGTAATGATATATTTCTTTTATTTTACTATGAAAAATAGCTTTAGGTATTTTATTAATAAGGAGAATTTACTATGAATATGTTAGGTTTAATATTAACATCTGTTTTTTTAGGGGCCATTGGTCAGGTACTAGTAAAATTCGGAGCTTCAAATTTGACTTTAAATTTTACATCTAAAGATATATTATCAAGCATTTTGTCAATACTTAAAAATGCACCAGTAATGTGCGGTATAATATCTTATGGTGTTAGTTTTTTACTTTGGATTAAAGTGTTAAGTAAAGTGGAACTTAGCTATGCTTATCCTATGGTAAGCATAGGGTATGTACTTGTTATGGTATTTTCATATTTCTTTTTTAAAGAAAATATCTCATTTTTAAGGGTGTTAGGTGTATTATTTATTATTATTGGAGTTGTATTAGTGTCCAGGAGTTAATTGGTATAATTAGTATAAAATGTTTACAAAGTGAATGGTAAATGTTATATTTATATTAATTGAATAATATCTTTCATTTTTTTGAAAAGGTGAAAAATTTGATATAATTTTTAAAGCAAGTAAAAATTGTTATGGAGGGAATTAATATGATGTTATCAAAAAAGGCACTTCAAATTGAACCATCAATAACACTAGCGATAACCGCAACAGCAAAAAAAATGAAAGCTGAAGGAATCGATGTAGTTGGATTTGGTGCTGGAGAACCAGATTTTAATACACCTGAAAATATTCAGCAAGCTGCAATAAATGCAATAAAGAAAGGGTTCACAAAGTATACAGTATCATCGGGAATTATGGAATTAAAAGAAGCTATTATTAAAAAATTAGGAAATGAGAATAATATAAAATATAATGCGTCACAAATTATTATATCAACTGGGGCTAAACAGTGTTTAGCAAATGTATTTCAAGCCATATTAAACCCAGGTGATCAGGTATTAATACCAATACCATATTGGGTTAGCTATCCGGAATTAGTTAAGTTAGCAGATGGCATACCAGTTTTCGTAAATACTTCAGAAAGTAATAATTTTAAGTATACAATTGAAGAACTAGAAAAAAGTATTTCTCCAAACACGAAAGCCATATTAATTAACAGCCCTAATAATCCTACTGGAACTGTTTATTCAAAGGAGGAATTGCTTAGTTTGTCAGAGTTTGCAAAGAAACATGATATATTCATTATTTCAGATGAAATATATGAAAAACTTATCTATGGGAATGAAGAGCACATTAGTATTGCAAGTCTTTCTGATGATGCATATAACAGGACAATAGTAATAAATGGGGTTTCAAAGACCTATTCAATGACAGGATGGAGAATAGGATATGCGGCAGGACCTGAGCAGGTAATTAAGTTAATGTCTAATATTCAAAGCCATACTACATCAAATGCTAACTCTATAGCTCAATACGCATCTGTTGAGGCTTTAAATGGAGATAAAAATGATGTAGAAAGAATGATACAGGAATTTGCAAAAAGAAGAAACTATATGGTGGAAAGATTAGAAGAGATTAATGGATTAAGCTGCATTAACCCGCAAGGTGCTTTTTATGTAATGGTTAATCTATATGGTGCCATAGGCAAGAAGGTAGATAATATTGTCATTAAGGATTCAATAATATTTTCAAAATTACTTTTGGAAAAAGAAAAAGTAGCAGTAATTCCTGGTGCAGCATTTGGTATGAACAATTATATGAGACTTTCTTATGCTATTTCTATGGAAAATATTAAAAAAGGATTGGATAGAATAAATAGATTTATGGAATCTATTGAATAAGTGTTAATATAATTTTAGATATTTTATGATTTTTTATATTGAATTACGTAAAAATATAATTTATTCCAAACTTCATGTTGAATTTTCGAGCAAAAATGATATAATTATGTAAGTGGTGTTTTACACAATAATATATAATACAAATTAATAGGGGTGAAATGAATGGTATCTAAAGAAGTTATAGTAAAAAGCTCAACAGGATTACATGCAAGACCAGCTACATTATTAGTGAAAAAGGCTTCTTCTTTTAAATCAGATGTTTCTGTAGAATTTAATGGAAAGAAAGCTAATGTTAAAAGTTTAATTGGTGTATTATCCCTTGGAGTTACTAAAGATTCCAAGATTAAAGTTATCGCATCAGGAGATGACGAAGCTCTAGCAGCTGAAGAAATCGTTAAACTTATTGAATCTATTGAAGAATAATATTGATACATAAATAAAAGGCTCTTAGGAGCCTTTTATTTATTATACCTTTGTAGAATTTCTCATTTTAATTAAAGTTAATATCATATTTAATCCTGCAATACCAACTAAAATATAAATTATTCTTGCAATCATAGGAGCAGGTTCGCCAAATATAGCAGCTACTAGATTAAAATTGAATAACCCTATTAATCCCCAGTTTATAGCCCCTAAAATAACAAGTATAAAAGAAATTTTGTCCATTAAATTTAATTTATACATTAAAGTCCTCCAAACATATTATTTCCTAATAGATTATATTTAAAAATATTTAAAATAGAACTTATTTTATAAATAAAAAGGGAAAATGGCGAACAAAATATATACAAAAATAAATAACATATGCTATAATATGAATGAATTATACAGAATACATATTATTATGCGTAAGGAGAAAATTGATTATGAGAAATATATATAATACTCCACTGAATACTAGGTATGCTTCTAAAGAAATGAGCTATTTATTTTCAGAGGAAATGAAATTTAAAACCTGGAGAAGATTATGGATAGCTTTAGCTGAAGGGGAGAGGGAATTAGGACTACCGATAACTGAAGAACAAATAAATGAACTCAAAGCTTATAAAGATAATATAAATTATGAAGTTGCAGAGGAAAGAGAAAAGGTTGTAAGACATGATGTAATGAGCCATGTGTATGCCTATGGAGTTCAATGCCCAAGTGCAAAGGGCATAATTCATCTTGGAGCAACAAGCTGTTACGTTGGGGATAATACAGATTTAATTATAATGAGAGAAGCAATGCTTTTAATTAAGAAAAAAGTTATAAATGTGATAAATGCTTTATCAAAGTTTGCTGTAACATACAAAGAATTGCCTACTTTAGGTTTTACTCATTTTCAACCAGCTCAGTTAACAACTGTTGGAAAAAGAGCTACACTGTGGATTCAAGATTTACTCCTTGATGTTGAAAATTTAGAATATGTTATTGATAATTTGAGATTTAGGGGTGTTAAGGGAACTACAGGTACCCAAGCAAGTTTTATGGAACTATTTAATGGTAACGAAGAGCTTGTAAAAAAGCTAGATAAGATAGTTACAAATAAAATGGAGTTTAGTAAAGAATTTATGGTTACAGGCCAAACATATCCTAGAAAAGTTGATTCAATAATACTAAATACTATTTCTGAAATTGCGCAAAGTGCTTATAAGTTTAGTAATGACATTAGGCTTCTTCAAAGCATGAAGGAAATAGAAGAGCCATTTGAAAAAAATCAAATAGGATCATCTGCTATGGCATATAAGAGAAATCCAATGAGAAGTGAGCGATTAGGAGCTTTATCCAGATATATAATTGTCAACTCATTAAATCCAGCTATAACAGCAGCAACACAGTGGTTTGAAAGGACTCTTGATGATTCTGCTAATAAGAGAATAGCAGTTCCTGAAGCTTTTCTTGCTTTAGACGGAGTGCTTAGCTTGTATTTAAACATAAGCAGCAATTTAGTAGTATATGACAAGGTTATTGAATCTCATGTCAATAATGAATTACCATTTATGGCTACAGAAAATATTCTAATGGAATGTGTAAAAAGAGGTGGAGACAGACAGGATCTTCATGAAAAAATTAGAATGCATTCTATGGAAGCCGGAAAGAGGGTTAAGGAGTTAGGACTGAATAACGACTTAATTGCAAGAATAATTAATGATAAATCCTTTGGACTTTCAAGAGAGGAAATATTGTCTTTAATTGATCCAAAAAAATTTACTGGAAGAGCTGCAGGTCAAGTTGATGATTTTATAGCTGAACAAGTAAAACCTTTGCTGGAGTCAAATAAAGAAAGTCTTGGCATTGAAGCAGAAATAAATGTATAATAAAAAATAAAATATTTTAATTAGAGCATGAAGTAAAGCTTACTTCGTGCTTTTTCTATTTTATATTAAAACAATATATATTATGAAGTTTACATAATATATATTATAGATAATTAACTGAAATAAAAATATGAAAAATAATAAATTTCAAGAGTAGAAAAGTTAGCTTGTAGATATTCTAAAAATATAATAAATATATAAAAAGGGGCAATGTCAAAAAATGTAATGTAATATCTAAAAATGAATCAACATAATTATACCCAGACTGTTAACTGTTACGATTATGGTAATTATACCCATAATTATTAACATGTGTTAATAACCCATTATAAAATTATTTTTGCATAACTGTATTAATAATATAAAATGTAAAATATAACAGATATTACCATGCAGCCCTATTCACTGCTATATCATTCTCAATTGAAATCAAGATACTAGAAGGGAACATATGATCATAAAATCGACAAAATATATAAAATGCACTAAATGTGGATTCAAATTGCTAACTATAGTATAGAAAAATAAGACAAAATTTAAATAGCCAGCTATTATACATAAAATATTTGAGAAACATTATTATACCCAATAAAAAATTTATTGAAAAAAGAAGGATTTTCGCTCCCCTACGTCGAATATTATATTCGCTAAATAACCATTTAGCGAAGTTGACCCTGTTTTTTATTGTAATATGGAGGCGAAATAATGAAATATGATTTGAAAAATGTTTTTGATCCGGATTTACCAAGAAGTGTTAATGATTTTATAAATTATTTAGATACGATCAGAGGTAAATCCAGCAATACTATAAATGGCTATAAAGTTGATTTGACAATGTTCTTTAGATTTTTAAAATTGTACAAAGGCCTAGCTAAACAAACAGATAGCTTTGAGACCATAAAAATCAATGATATTGATAATAAGCTTATTAGAGATATAAGTCTACAGGACTTATATGCCTTTATAGCCTTTGCTGAGAATTATAGAAATAATGGAAATTATGCTAGGGCTAGAAAAGTAGCTACTTTAAAGTCATATTTTAAATATCTTCAGGGCAAAGCAAAAATAGTAGATGAAAACCCTGCCATTGAGTTAGAATCTCCAAAAATAAGTAAGAGAAACCCTATCTATCTTACTTTAGATGAAAGCAAGAGTTTGCTTAGATCTATTGATGGCAAATATAAAGAAAGAGATTATTGCATTATCACCCTATTTTTAAATTGCGGATTAAGACTTTCAGAGCTATGCGGAATTGATATTTCAAATTTAAAAGAAGATACTCTCACTGTAATTGGTAAGGGTAATAAAGAAAGAACGGTGTATTTAAATAACGCATGTATTAAAGCATTAAATAGTTATTTACAAGTGAGAAATTTAGATTTCGACAAAATTAAGGACAAGAGCGCCCTATTTATTAGTAAGAATTATACCAGAATTAATAAAAGATCTGTTGAATTAATGTTAAAAAAGTATCTAAAAAAATCTGATTTGGATGTAGAGAAATATACTCCTCATAAACTACGCCATACTGCTGCTACTTTAATGTATAAGTATGGCAATGTGGATATTAGAAGTCTGCAAAAGATATTGGGACATGAGAATGTTTCAACTACTCAAATTTATACACATGTCGATGATGAAAAACTTAGAGAAGCTGTAAATTCTAATCCTCTCAGCGATGAGGAAGAATAAAATAAAAAGCATGGTCAATTTAATGCCATGCTTTTGTTTATTAATTTTTATATTTTGACGGCTTAAATTTTATTAATCCAGGGAATTTTTCTTCAAATAAATTATCTGACTTAGTGTTATCTTCTAACACCTCATTTAGTCCATTAATATCATCGATAAATTCCACATTCATATCCATGACGTCAACATAATCCTCATCGTGATAATCATCGTTATTATCTTCATTTGAGTAATCATCATCTAAATATTCATTATTAGAATAATCATCATTGCCGTTATCATCTGAATCTGCTTCTAAATTAGCTTCTTCATGTTGAATTTCATTTGCATACTTTTCATCTTCAATAATTTCGTCTATTTTAATTGCTTTTATATCTATCCCCTGCTCTTCTAAACATTTACCGCAGTTGTTGCATTTTTTATTTGGGTCTAAATCACAAACATCACATTTTCCGCAATCATCGCAGAATTTATTATCATCAAATATACACTTTTTTTCTTTCATACTTTATCCCTCTAACTTTGTTTATTTTCTTGTCTATTATATCAAAGTAGTAGATTTTTATCAATTATATATTGTTTAAATGAAATGAACGATTTTCCTTATAAGAACATAAGTTTGATGTTTGCTGTTTTATGTGGTATAATTGCCTTAAGGATTGTGAGGTGTTGATGTATGACCGAACCTAAAATTTCGAAACAAAAGGAAATATATGATTACATAAAAAGTCAAATACATTTAAAAGGTTATCCACCTTCTGTTAGAGAAATCTGCAGCGCTGTAGGCCTGAGTTCTACATCTACTGTGCATGGTCATTTAGCAAGATTAGAGAAAAAAGGATTAATCAGAAGAGATCCAACTAAACCAAGAGCTATAGAAGTCTTGGAAGAAACGTCCATAAGAAAAGAGTTAGTGGACATTCCTATTGTTGGAACTGTAACTGCTGGAAAACCAATTTTAGCAATAGAAAATATAGAGGATTCTTTTCCTATACCTATCAATTATATAAAAAGCAATAATCAGCTTTTTATGCTTAAAGTTAAAGGCGAAAGCATGATTGATGCCGGCATTTATAATGGCGATTTAGCAATTATTGAGCAAATGAATACTGCAGAAAATGGTGAAATTGTTGTTGCACTTATAGAAAATGAAGCCACAATCAAAAGGTTTTATAAAGAAAAGGATCATATACGTCTTCAACCTGAAAATAAAACTATGAACCCAATAATAGTAAATGACTGTCAAATACTTGGCAAGTTGATTGGATTATTTAGAGATTATAAATAATTAATAAAGGAAAGCTGCTTATAAAACAAGCAGTTTTCCTTTTATCTATTTTGTACTTTTTAAAACTTCTGAAAGAGCAATTAATATTCCTATTTTTGCATGATCAAAATTTAACCCGCCTTGCAGATAGGCTATATAAGGCTCTCTTATTGGCGCATCAGCCGAAAGTTCAATGGAAGCTCCTTGTATAAATGCTCCTGCAGCCATTATTACCTGATCTTCATAACCTGGCATATCCCATGGCTCACATTGAACAAATGAATCAATGGGGGAGCCCTTCTGTATACCCTTGCAAAAGCTTATCAATTTGTTTTTATCATAAAATTTAATGGATTGAATTATATCACTTCTTTTATCTGTATACTTAGGCAGTACTTCAAAACCAGCAAGCTCCATGAGTCTTGCACAGAAAATAGCACCCTTTAAAGCTTCAATAGAAACGTGTGGAGCAAAAAATAACCCTTGATATAAAAGCCTCATTACCCCAAAAGTAGAACCACACTCCCCTCCTATTCCGGGAACTGTTAGTCTATAAGAGGCTTGTAGTACATATTCCTCTTTACCTGCAATATATCCGCCAGTTGGGGCTATTCCACCACCAATATTTTTTATCAAAGAACCAGCAATTAAGTCTGCTCCTACTTCAGTAGGTTCCTTAGCGTCAATGAATTCACCATAACAATTATCTACAAAGCAAATAACATTTGGTTTAATTTTCTTTACAAAATCTATTATTTCCTTTATTTCTGAAATAAGTAAGGATTTTCTCCAGCCATAGCCTGTGGAACGTTGTATATGAACAATTTTAATATTGCTGTCAGACGTCAACTCTTGTCTAATTTCTTTGAAATCTATTTTACCTTCTGCAGTTAAATCCACCTGTTTATATTTAATGCCATATTCTTTTAAAGAACCAATGTTGTTTTTACCACTAATTCCTATAATGTTATGTAAAGTATCATATGGTTTTCCGCATACAGAAAGCAGAGTATCACCAGGCCTTAAATTGCCAAAAAGGGCTGCTCCTAAAGCGTGTGTTCCATTAACAAAATGAGGTCTTACTAAAGCAGATTCAGTATTAAATATTCTAGCATATACCTTGTCAAGAGAGTCTCTTCCTATATCACCATAGCCATAACCAGAAGAATTGGTAAAATGTGAGTCACTTATTCTCTCATCTTGGAATGCCTTTAAAACCTTTATTTGGTTAAATTCTCTAATTTCATCATATGCATTAAACTCACTGATGATGTCCTTCATAGTTTTCTCATATAATTCTATTACAGTATCGCTTATGCCGTATGCACTTTTTAAATTGTCCTTTGTTATGTTAAGCATTTATTATTTGACCTCCTCCTAAAGAAAGTTACTTTAAAATTATATTTTTATGAGTAACAAAATATATAATAGCACATAAAAAAAGAATAGGCAAACTGAGGCCTATCCTTGAATTTCTTCTTCTTCATTATTGGTAAATAACACAGGTTTAAATGGAGTTATTGTGGATATGGCATGCTTATATATCATCATTTGCCTTCCATCGCAATCCAATACTACTGTGAAACTATCAAAACCTTTAACATTACCCTTTAACTGAAATCCATTTGTTAAATAAACAGTTACTGCTATTTTACATTTTCTAGCACTATTTAAAAATATATCTTGAAGATTGTTTGTAGTTTTATTCATATATTTCACCCTCCATAATTTTATGTTTGTTTAATTCTATATTAATGTAGT
>JAQSXU010000391.1 GCA_029256485.1 Clostridiaceae bacterium | reverse complement strand
GAAGAAAATGAACCATAAATAGCATAGCATTTTACACCAACATTACAATCAGCTGTAGGCTCGTATATAAACTCTGCTGTCGATAAATAATTATAGTCAATATCATTTACAGCTCCATATAATATCTGAATTACAGTCCCAGTTGTTATATTATACAAAGCAAAAACTGTGTTATGAAATACACCACTAATATCTATACTAATTCTATATTTTTTATTAGCTTTTAAAGGTACTTGATATGTTGCTGGATTTATTGACATATTACCATATGGCATAGTATTAAATTTAATGAAATCTCCAACTGCCATAGTTGTTGGACTTGTTGATAACTTAAACATACCATATTCAAAATTTATATTCTTACCATCTTCGCAAGGGTCTATAATGGTTGTCCTATTGACTTCTTGTATATCAAGAAAAGTAAATCCGTCAGTTATTTCAGCACCTGTTGCATTATTTACGCCAGTAATATATATGCCTACGTTTATATCTTTTTGTATTGTATCTATATATGCAATAGCTTCTTGTTGTCCTTCCCAATATGAATAACTATTTATAGTTGCTGCTACTCCAGCATTCATTGAATCCGTGAAGTTTCTTATCATATAGGAAGCAAAACCTGAAGTTGTATTTGTTGCAAATCTTAAAGCCCCTCTTACTTTATAATAAGAACCTTTCGGAAGAGTTATTGTTCCATCTGCATTAAGTGTAAAATCACCAGATATTTTTGTACCCATTTTTACTATACCTGTAGTAACACCGCCAGTGATTTTTGTTGCCGGTTTATATAATCCTGTCTTCAATTTACTTCCTATAACACTTCTTGTCTTCAAACTAGCTATATCTGTTTGAATTGCTGGAATAGGTAATATCATGGTATCTACTTGCTTTTTTGTGTAAAATTTAGAAGCTAAGGATTTACCAAAACTAACTAAATATCTTTTTATTATTTTAATAACAGCATCTTCAAAATTAATTTTTGCCATTAGATTCCCACCTCATTCCATACTGAATTTATGTCTGAGTCTATGGTAGAATCTGCAACTGTAAATTCATCGATCGTTGTAATAACATCTTGGTACGGATTTTCATAAGTATAGCCAATCCCTTCTATTTTGTATATTATAGGATTAAGCCATCCAACAAATCCATTATTAGCTATATTAAAGGTTCTATCGCTTGGAAATGCAAATTCAATGAAATAATAGTAAGAAGCATTAATTGAAAATCCAACTATAAATTCATACTTATTATTATTTTCTATTTCAGAAACATTAATTATGTTAGTAGTTTTTTCTCTAATGACTCCATTAATATTACATGCTGCATATACTATTATTTTTTCATAATTCTGTATACTATCGCTTAAAGTATAATCTATTGATTTAGTGTCAGCAGCTCCAGTAAATAAGGTAGTCGTTTGTGAACTATCTTTGTAATAATTAAAATAATAAGGTTGTGCGATCTCTTCTATAACAAGGTAAGCACCTACCCAATGTGAGGCGTTTGCAGCTATTTTAAAATTTATTACAGTATCAATTGTAGGTTCTAAAATAAATGTTGAGACTGGTGAAGCTTGTGAATCACCAGTATAAGTTGTAGGATACGCATATGGTAAATCTTCTAATATATTTCCATTAGAATCACATACATTAAAATCTATAATACCATTAGTAGAATTTCCAGCATTAGAATAAGAAAAATCAAGCTTATATTTTTTATTGCCATGTAATGTTATTAATCCCTTTTCTTGATTTGAACCGTTGGAAACAGTCATATTTCCTTTTATCATATCCAGTTCTAAATGATTGCCAGATGCTAAATTTGATGATTGGTTTGCTTTAAAATAACCATATTCAAAATTTATATTTTTACCATCTTCGCAAGGATCTATCACAGTTATTCTTCCTATTTCTACTATTTCTAAATATGTCAAAAGAGCACACGAATCATCTATGTTATATTCATTTGAAGTTGTTATTATAAGACTTGTATCTACACTACAGTCTATTATTGCTACTGCTGGTATACTTATTTGATTAACATTTCCACACCAACCAGATTTCCCAACTTTAACAGAATTAGCTTGTATAAAAAACCAAACATTATTATTAGAAACATTTGTAGCTGATTGTGCTTTTACTTCATATTTTCTTCCTTTTTTTAGCTTTACAACACCATTTGAAACTGTTAATCCGTTGTTCATATATGTTGTATTAAATGGAACTATGTCACCAGCACCGATACTTGTTGCTTTAGAAATTCCAAATAACCCATAATCTAAATTACTTCCTATTATACTTCTAGCATTCAAATTGGCAATTTCAGCTTCTATACCAGAAGTATCAAAATCTGCTACAATCTTTTAGTATCAAAATCTGCTACAATCTTTTTCCCATTAAATAAAGGATTATCATCTTTATCAACACTAAATTTATCAAGTACCTCTCGATTATCATGAGTAGCCAAAGTCGTATTAGACTCTATTTTGGTTTTTAAATCCTCAAAATCCTCTGTTGTCACATAGCCTGAAAATTTAAGAGACAATGCATCAACTGCATCTTTAAGGGTTTTAATATCCTTAGAACTTTTGTCATCTAAATCGCTTATTTCATCAGATATCTTATTATCTAAATCCTTTAATTTTTGATTTACTTCATCAAGAGTTATACCTGAATTTATTGATTTAAATTCTAAATATCCACCTTTACCATCGGTTAAAAAAAACTTTAAATCTCTTGTGACTAAAAGCTGCTCTTCACCTTTAGTAAGACCTTCCGAATAGCTTGCCACTCTTTCATAATCGCCAATCTTAACAGGACTTTTCAAAATTATATATTTATTTTGCATCTTTTCACATCCTTAAAATTTATCTAATGTGTTGATTGTATAAGTAGCACTTTCACTCGATACTTTATTTACAAACACTTCATCATAGTCTTTGTGAAATACTATATATGCTTTACTAATAAAATCATCATATACATCAATACTATAATCTTTTATCTTCGTATACTTATCATTATTTCTTCCAAATAGTGTTA
>JAQSXU010000390.1 GCA_029256485.1 Clostridiaceae bacterium | reverse complement strand
TCAGCTATTTCTATAACAGTTAAATTTGCTCTTATTTTTTTCATTTGTTGTAAGTTTTGAATAATATCTTCTTTACCTTTTAAATCCTCAACTTTTGGACCATATGGTATATTTTCCCATGTTGCTGGTTGTGCATAGGTTATATTAGTTAGAGTTAATGATATAAGTATCACGAACATTATTACACGTTTTATTTTTCTCTTCATTACTATTCAACTCCTTTTCCGTTGGTTACTGTCAATTAAATCTGAAAAGATATACATATACTCTATATATCTTTTGTTATTTGCACAAATTATTCTCTATAAAAATTAACGTAAAACTTCCTAAATTTTAATTTAAGAGAAAAAATTAAGACTAATATAAGAAAACAAATAAATTTCCTATATTAGTCTTTAATAAATTATTAAAATTACAAGGCAAACTAAGTTAAATATTTAGTTAAATGTATTTTTTATCTTTGAAATTATTGATTTTATCATCTTTTAATTCCTCAAGTATTTATAATTATCATTTGTTTTTAATTCTAACCTTTAGTTTATTTAAATACTTTTATACGTTCTTCCACTGGTTGGAATTTCTTTTCATCCGGCTCTACTGTAGGCTTTCCAAATGGCATTTGCCCAATTAGCTTCCAGTTGTCAGGTATACTCCATTCTTTCTTCACATCATTTTCAATAAGCTCATTATAATGTTGCAAGGATGCTCCAAATCCTTCAATTTCAAGTGCTGTCCAAATAACAAATTGATGCATTCCACTTGCTTGCTGAGACCAGATTGGAAAATTATCTTTATACAAAGCAAAGTTTTGTTGAAGTGACTCTATTACACTACTGTCCTCAAAGAATAAAACTGTACCATACCCATTTTTAAATGAATCTATTTTTTCTTCAGTAGAACTGAATTGATCTGTTGGTACAATTTTTCTTAAAGCTTCTTTTGTAATATTCCACAAATTATCATGCTGATCTCCAAGCAAGAGAACCACCCTTGCACTTTGTGAATTGAATGCTGATGGAGTATGCTTAACCGCATGCTCTATAATCTCTTTTATTCTCTCATCTGAAACTACTGTTTCCTTACTAATTCCATAATATGAACGTCTATCTGCTACTGCAGTTAAAAAATCTTTTGACATTAATTATTCCTCCTAGTTATCTAAAATATTTTTATATTATTTCTCTTATAAATAAAATCTACTAATTTAATATTAGTTTTCTTTACTCATTTCTAAAATTAAAATGTGGGAGTTTTCTTTGGCGTGAATTAGAATATCTTCCTCAACTATTTCCATTCCATCACGATCCTCTAACTCAATACTATTTATTAAAGCTTTTCCCTCTATTTGAACTAAATATGCCTGTCTTCTTTCATCAACTTGAAAATTAATCTCTTTTCCTTCCTCAAGTTCTAAAGAATAAACATTTATATCCTGATTTATTTTTATTGGTGCATCTCCATCTTTGCTTGAAACCATATGAAGCCATTTGTTTTGTCTTTTATTCCAATCAAATCTATAATCTCCATAGTTAGGTTTATAACCTTGTTTATCAGGGAAAATCCATATCTGTAAAAATCTCAATCTATCTTTTCCTAAATTGTGTTCACTATGGTATACTCCTGTTCCAGCACTCATATATTGAACATGACCACGTGTTATTGTGTTTTTATTCCCCATACTATCTCCATGTGTTAATTCGCCATTAACTACATACGAGATTATTTCCATGTCTCTATGCGGATGAGTATCAAATCCAGTATTAACTTCAACTAGATCATCATTTATAACTCTTAAAACTCCAAAGTTTATATTATTTGGATTATAATATTCTGCAAAGGAAAAATGAAATTTACTTCTTAACCAGCCAAGATCACTCCTTCCCATATTTTTATTATCAATCTTTTTTAACATTTTGCACTCCTCCTATTTATTATTAATAACTTAATCAAAATTGTTGAATTAATATATTAAAATCTCAAAACTTACTATTATTAACAAAAGCACTTAACTATACTTTGTTACTTTTAGTAATCTACTATAAATAAATTATTACATATTTATTTTAATTCGTCAATAATATTTTGAAGTTACATTTTGATATTGACATTCACAACACCATTTTTTGCATAAAAAAAAATAAAGAACCTTCTATTCTTATAAACAGAAGATCCCTTATACGTTACGTATTATCATAAATATTTTTTTATTTTATTCAGTTATAAGATTATTTAAATATTGTGCACTGTTATTGTTATTCTATTAATTATCAATATGAAATTATCCTCTCACCATATTTATTACTGAATTATCATTCCAAAAATGCATTGGATAAACTTTATCTGTATTAGTATTTTTCATAAAATAATCAAAACCTAAGTTAAACCATTCTCCTTGTCTAGGATCTAAAACTAGGAAAGCAGCATCAAAATGTCTATTTTTGATTTTTGCTATTTCTCTCTCAAAATCTTGCAGCATATTTTCATTAAAATCTTCATCCTTGTAATTCCATACCCATAAATTTAGATCACCAGCATGATAAATTGTCTTACCATCTACTGTAACAATAAATGCTACTCCTTCATCTGTTGAATTTAAAGTTTCTATTTTTAAATCTATGGTTTCAAGAACATCATTACTGCTCATGAATTCAATCTTTTCATAAATATCATCAGTAACCCCATGCATATTAAATAAACTCCGTCCAAAAGCCATCTTAATATCACTTGAAAAAACATACTTAATATTTGGATATTCTTTTAATAGTTCAAAAATTGACATATTAAAATGATCATGATGCATATGACTTGAAAACACATAAATTATTTTGTCTTTTTCAAACTCAGGAAGCTGTCCTTTATAATAATCAAACA
>JAQSXU010000105.1 GCA_029256485.1 Clostridiaceae bacterium | reverse complement strand
CCGGTAAAATAATTGAAATTGATGTAGCTAAGAATACATTTATCAATAATCCACCGGTAGTCACACGTTTTAATGAACTTCCCGCACCTATTCAGGAAACGCTTACGGTTATTGCCAAAGGAGTTCGCAATATACCTGGAATTTCATTTCAAAGGTTTTATAACCAGTATATCAAATATGTAGGAATTGTGGGACAGGATTTGGTAGAGTCAATTTTTTCATTCGTTAATTATAAACCAATACCTGTTACTCAGATTATTCAAGCTTCTTTAATGAAATCTGAACCTGACCAAGAAGGATTTGTTAACTTTGGCTGGCGAGGATGGGAAGGTGCTTTTCCTACTTCGATTAGAAGGGGCTGCTCTGCAAATCCAACTTTGGAGGAGCAAACATTTGCTTATTACAATGATGCAGTAAAAGCTTCAGTGCAGCGTCTTCAGCCTCTAACTAGCTATTTTCATAAAGATCCTAGGCCCGATAAGTTTGGAGGAACTGCACTTACGGGAGTCCAGTCGTATATGGGAAATGGAATCCCCGATTTAACTGGAAGCGTTGTGTTTACCGATTTTGTTCGGGCTGAACAATTCCAAGCTCCGGCCAGAGGGGTTTTAGCTTATACCAGGGTAAGAGCAGATTGTAAACTAAGTGATTTTAGTGTTATTGAAGCGGATTATAATTTTGGGTCTCAAGCAGCTTATTATACTAGTTTGGGAACGAATCTGAATCAAACCAGACTATATTTAGGGGTTTATAGCTCTATGAATGTGACTGATTTTAACCAAGGTACTGTTTTTGAAATTGTTCCATGATTCATAACTATAAAATTCCACTAATACCAGGTAAATCCCTTTCCTGAATTTATTGAATGGAAATATAATAGAGTAGGGAAACCATTTGCATGGCTTCCCCCTAATTAAAACGTACGTGTCCTACTAAGGTATAGGCTTACCAAGTGTGTTTGACTACATCAAGTATACTGCGTCACTGGTTGAGCATAATGCATTTTCCGAATGAGGTCAGGGGTATAATAGTCCCTCTTTTTTGATATTAAAATCATTCCACAGTCTACATAAAGCTTTTTCACAGGTTTTCAAACTTGTTTCTACCAAATATCCACATATATAAAAAGTATCTCATTTTTTCAAACTTAAATTCAAGATAAAGAGATTTGAATACTATTGGTATTGAATTATCTAGTTATAAAGATAATTTAAATAGTACAAGCACTAATTTACCATTAATGCATATTACTAGATATATTCTTGGGCAGGAATTTAGTGATATAATTATTTACAGTATTATTCAAACTAAGTATATGAAAGGAATGAAACAGATGCACAGTAACGATGAAACTCTTATGATTATAAATAATATGAGAAAAGAAAATATAAACAAATTAAAAAGCACTAATATTTTAGGAAAAGAAATATTTATTCCAACTACACATGGCAAAATCCGTGCCCTAATTTATGAAGCTGAATTTCAGAATCAGCTTTCACCTGTATTTTTCGATATTCACGGCGGTGGATTTGTAAAAGGGCTGCCTGAAAATGATGATAAATTTTGTGATGGTCTGAGGAATGATTTAGATATAACTGTTATATCTATTGATTATAGACTTGCTCCTGAGCATAAATGGCCTGCAGGTATACAGGATGTTTATGATGCTGTAGGTTATATAAGTTCTCACTGTGCTAAATTTGGAATTGACCCTGATAACATGGCAATTGGTGGACATAGTGCCGGTGCAAATATTGCAGCAGTGGTATGCATGATGGCAAAAGAAAAAAATGCATTTTCTTTCAAGTGCCAGATTCTTGATTATCCCCCAGTTGATTTAGCAACACCAGCAGCAGAAAAATTCTATACAGAAGGCGCAATTCCTGTTGAAGTAGCTGATATGTTTACAAGATGTTATAGGTTTGATGATGTTGCTGAAAATCCATATTGTTCCCCACTATATGCATCCAATGAAGAACTTAGGAATTTACCACCGGCAATTATCATAACTTGTGAAATAGATTCCCTTAGAGTTGAAGGGGAAGATTATGCACAAAAGCTGATTAAAGCAGGAGTAGAAACAACCGCTAAGCGCTTTTATAGAGTACCGCATGGCTTCACAATTCACAAGCCTGAATTGCCGGAGAGCAAAGAATCTTATAAAATGATAGCTGATGGATTAAGAAAATATTTATTAGATTAAGATTATATGAAATGAAATAGACAAGCCTTTATTTATTAGACTTGTCTATTTCATTTATGGCCTCAACTTCTTCAAATCTATTTATCATTTTACCGTCTACCTCTTTTTCATCTAAAAACATACTCAATGGACGTACCCATATTGTTTTTTCACCATAAACAGCCTGGTAAACCACCATATCTTCAAGGGTTTCCGAGTGTTTTACTACATGAAGAACTACATATTCATTACCCTTAAAGTGCCTATATTTCTTTCCTATTTCTACTGTTCTATTGTTCATATAATTTTATTACCTCCAAAACATTTGATTAGCTAGTCCCACATTAATATAATTATATCATTAATTTTATCTGTACCTAGTGAACTAGATAAGAAGATTTTATTTCCTAGTTATTTTTTATGTATTTTTTAAAATTAGCACTATATTTTATTTCACCGTTTTCCATCACCCACATGGCATCAGTATCAGGCAGGCTGTTAATATATTTTAAGCCTTCATCAAAGGGCATATTAAACACTGCTGTTGAAAGAGCGTCAGCTAATCCTGAGTCCTTGCAGATAATTGTAACAGCGTGAAAATAATTTGCAGGGTATAATGTGTTTGGATCTATTATGTGATGATAGTTCTTGCCATTTACTGTATAATATCTTTCATAATCTCCGCTGGTTACAAGGGATTTATCAGATAAATTTACAGTACAAAGATTTGTGTCCTTGCTTTCCTTATCAGGATTTTGAATTCCCAAATTCCAGGGTTCATTATTTTCACCTTTGCTTCCAATGGCCCGAATGTTCCCCCCAACACTGAGAAGTCCAGATGTAAATCCTTCCTTAATTGCTATTTGAGCCACCTGCTCTGTGGCATATCCCTTGCCAATTGCACCCACATCAAGACTCATATCTTTATCCTGAAGAAACACTGTAGAACTTGCTTTATCTATTATCAGTTTGTTTATATCTGTATGCTTGGCAGCTTCCTGTAGTTCAGCCATAGATGGAAGTTTTGCGCTGTCTTCATCATTTAAACCATCTTCCCTGTATTTATGCCAGATTTTAAGAACGGAACCCATGGCAATATTTAATTTTCCATTGGTAGTTTTGTATTTATCTTTTCCTAATTGAAGTAAATCAATTATTCTTTTATCAACCTTCACCGGCTTTATTCCAGCATTATCGTTTATTGTCTTAATGTTATTAATATCTTTATAATCATGATAAATATCATATAAATCATTATATTCCTTCAGATTATCATGAATTGACTGTGAAGACTTAGTAAACTGCTCTTTGCTATCAGAGTATGCAACTATTTTAGTCACAGTATCAAATAATCCAAGGAACGAAGCTTCATATCTGGTTTTCTTTTTAGCACTGCAGGCTGTACTGCCTATTGTAATAATAAATATCATAATTGCTGCAGTTATTTTCTTCAGCATATTTATCACCTCAGTAATAAAGAGGCAGCAACGCTGCCTCTTTTAGTTTAATTATTTAGCAGTTTGGCTGGCTTTATCTAATATAGTCTGGAAGTCTCCAATATGAATTGTAACTGACCCTGTAAGATCGCTGCCTGTTGGAGCGCCGGCATTCACAGCAATTCCCTTAACCTCTGATACAGTTTTTCCTGTAACATATTTAGCAAATGCTTCTGCCTGTTCATTCCACTCTTTGCCAATCTTAGATGCTTTCTTCATTCCATATTTGTCTCCTAATTCATCTTTTGACTGAATAGCAGTCTTTATATCAGAAGTAAGTTTTCCTGCTTTTGAGAAATTTACCTTTGCCTGAGATGCATCAATAATACTGCTTGTTATTTTACCGTCAGAGCTAAAAGTTGAAGCTGTATAAAATGAATCAATTTCTGCTAATCCATCCTGGTCTCCAGCATCCTTGGAACTGGCTATACTTGAAGAAACGCCTAATCCCAATTTATCTGAATCCTTAGCGCCAAGGTCCTTAGCACTTTCAGCTGCCTTGGAAACTACGTTTATGAAATCACCAACATGTACTGTTACAGAAGATGATAACTCTTTATCTGATGTAGTTCCTTCAGATGTTACAGCAATACCTTTTATTTGATCAACTGTTTTTCCTACAGCATAAGCTGCAAAGGCATTTGCCTGCTCATACCATTCTTTTCCTATCTTTGAGGACTTTTTCATTCCGTACTCTTCTTTAAGTTCCTGTTTTGTTTTTAATGCAGATTTTAAATCAGTAGTTAATTTTCCAGCAGTTGAGAAGTTAACTTTTGTTTGAGCAGCATCAATAACACATTTTTTTATTTTACCGTCTTTGTCCACAGTAACTGCAGCAACTATTGAATCTCCTTCTGCTAATCCTGCTGCTTTGTCAGTAGCATCTGTTGACTTTGAAACTGAAGTACTAATAGCAAGTCCTGTTTTTACTGCAGTTTCAGTTGCTGTAGATGTATTTTTGCTAGTGTTTGTGTCAGTGCTGGTGGTTGGCTTAGATGAACCGCAGCCAGCAAAAACAACGGTTGTTAATGCAACGCTAATTACTAAAGACATTATCTTCTTCATAGTAATAACCCCCCATATTTTATTTTTTTATTTTATGTCAACCTTTTTAAAGCTGGCAAAATAAACCTAAGTAACACTGAAGTTGCAATTCCTGCCAATACCCCTGATATAAGAAGTACGGGTAAATAGACCCATAAAAACATATTGGAATATATAAAGGAAATCGCAATAAACTGGCCTATATTATGAAAAACAGCACCAAAAATACTGAGTATTAAGTAGGATATTCTTTCTCTAAATATAAACATCAATATTGACATAACAATAATAGATAAAATACCCCCGGAAAATGCTAATACTGAAGCAACAAATCCCCTTGTAATAAATACGAAAAATGCTTTTAATACAGCTATGGAAAAAGCTTGTCTTTTGCCTAAAAAAAACAATGCGTGCATTACTGCAATATTTGAAAGTCCTATTTTTACTCCAGGTATTTGTACTAATATTGGAGGTAAAGAGTTTTCAATAACTGAAAGCACTAAAGCCATGGCAAAGAGCAGGGCAGTTAAAACTAAGTCCTTTGTTTTTTTAAAATTACTATCCATAGTATACATTAGCTTTACCTTTCTATTTTCCTGAAAAACCATCTAAATTGCTGCTATTATCATCAGAAACAATTTTCAAAAATATTTTATTTGGAATACAAGCAGCTGTTTGTCCAACAGTTTTAATTTTCCCTGTTTTTATACATATCTTATCGGGACAATCTGATTCTTCAAATTGTATAGATCTATCTTTATAAAGATGAAAAACTACATGTCTATTTTGTGGAATTGAAAACCTTTTATCTACCCCTGTTTTTAAATTCACTGTTTTTACCAGTGAATTATTATAATATATTTCAGCCTTAGCTGTTTTTTTAGAAAATATACTATTATATATTATCCAACATACTGCACTAATTATGACAATTAAAAAAATAACAATTAAATCAGTTTTTTTAAAAAATCTCATTATATCCCCTATTTCATAAATTAGTATATAAGCTTTATTCAGGTAAATATCCTTATGTATACTTTAACATAATTTTCCATGTTTATCAATTTGTTCTTTCATTTGTGCTGTTAAATTATTATAGTTTGGTAAAGATTTCACATTTTATAAAGTTTTCAATTATTTTATTATGGGAATAATATTAAAAGAATAGATTTAATTTAAGTGATTGTTGAACTAATTACAGTGAGGCTGAAAGTGCTGAGAAAATTACTTGGGAATACATGTAAATATGTATATAAACGATTTCACATAAGATTACATAAAAAAACACATAGATGTGTTTTTTATGTAAAAAGATATTCACCCTACAGTTTAATGCGGGGCTGTTTCTTTTACTTTTGAGGTACCTGCTTAGCTTTCTTATACTGTGATTCTGATATAATTTCAAGTATTTTTTCTTCTGCTTGTTCCTCAGTTAATACCTTAATATTCTTAGATTTTGTCATTAGAAAAAAACCTCCTTTATATTTTTATAAAAAGCTTTAAATGCTATATTTTTATGTACTATTCACTTTATACTATTAGTATACCACATTACCTCATACTTATTTTGTTTTTGCATAAATATTTTTTAAATATGAAAATGTGTTACATTGATAATGGAGAATTTTATGAGTTTATAGTATAATGAGCACAAAAAGAAATGTAGTTTAAAAAACGAAAGGAGGTAGTCTTTAGTTATTTAAAATATAGATAAATATAATTAAATATAGTAAAATGTGCTTACAGAAAGGGAGTGAGTGCATTTGAAGAATAATAATTATAAACCGAATGAATTTGCAGAGTTAATAAATGTATCAGTTAGAACATTACAAAGATGGGATAATGAAGGAATATTAAAAGCATTCAGAATACCAACAGATAGAAGATATTACACTTATGAGCAATATATGGAATTTAAAGGGATAACATCTTCTGCAAAAAGAACAATTATATATACAAGGGTTTCAACTTCTAATTAAAAAGATGATTTAAAAAATCAAGTTGAATTTCTTAAACAATATGCTAATGCAAAAGGAATTATTGTGGATGAAATTATAGGGGATTACGGAAGTGGTTTAAATTATAATCGCAATAAATGGAATAAACTTATAGACCAGTGTATGACTTCTGATATAAGCACTATAATAGTAACTCATAAAGATAGATTTATACGTTTTGGATTTGAATGGTTTGAAAGATTTTTAGGAAAATTCAATGTGAAAATATTAGTAGTAAATAATGAAAGTCTATCACCGTCAGAAGAATTGGTTTAAGATATAATTTCTATACTTCATATTTTTAGTTGCAGAATTTATGGGTTAAGAAAATATAAGAAAAAGATAAAGGAAGATGAAGAAGTTGAAAAAAGCATACAAAATAGAAATTAAACCAACAGAAGAACAGATAACTAAAATTCATCAAACTATTGGTGTAAGTAGATTCATATACAATTTTTATATTGCTCATAATAAAGAAGTTTATGAAAAAGAGAAAAAGTTTATTAGTGGTATGGATTTTTCTAAATGGCTCAATAATGAGTATATTCCTAATAATGAAAATAAACTATGGATTAAAGAAGTATCTTCTAAAGCAACTAAACAAGCCATTATGAATAGTGAAAAGGCATTTAAGAAATTCTTCAATGGAGAAACAGGATTCCCTAAGTTTAAGAAAAAGAAGGATCAAGATATTAAAGCTTATTTTCCAAAGAACAATAAAACAGATTGGACTATTGAAAGACATAGGGTTAAAGTGCCAACTTTAGGATGGATTAAATTAAAAGAATTTGGATACATTCCAGCTAACTCTATAGTTAAAAGTGGCACAGTAAGTCAAAAAGCAGATAGATATTTTGTTTCAATTTTAGTTGAAGAAGATATTAAAGTAGACAATAAACCTTATTCAGAAGGAATTGGTGTAGACCTTGGACTAAAGGATTTTGCAATCTGTAATAATGGCTTAACTAAAAAGAATATTAACAAAACTAAAACAGTTAAAAAAGCAGAAAAGAAATTAAAACGTGAGCAAAGAAAGCTTTCAAGTAAATATGAAAGTTTAAAATTAAGAAATAAAAAAGAGAAAGGAGAAGCTACTCGTAAAAATATCCAAAAACAAATAGTCAAGGTACAAAAACTTCATCAAAGACTTACAAATATAAGAACTGATTATATAAATAAAACAGTGAATGAGTTAATAAAACAAAAACCAAGTTTTATAACTATTGAAGATTTAAATATAAAAGGAATGATGAAGAATCAGCATTTAGCAAAGGCAGTTTCACAACAAAAATTTTATGAGTTTAGAATTAAACTTATTTCAAAAGCTAAACAAAATGGCATTGAAATAAGAATAGCTGATAGATTTTATCCAAGTAGTAAAATGTGTAGTTGTTGTGGAGCATATAAGAAAGATTTAAAACTATCTGACAGAATTTATAAATGCTCTTGTGGCTTTGAAATATAAGACAGCTTAATTAAACAAGCACTTATATATGTACCCAAGGCTATTTGGGGAATTAACGACTGTGGAGTGCTATACAAACTGTAGTAGCCGTAGGGCAAGGCAGGGCTCATTGAAACAGTAAGAATCTCAATATGGATATATTTGACCATATTTTGAGTAGCAGCGCTGTTTAACAGCTGAAAAACATATGGAAGTACAGATATTTTTAAAAGGTGAAAAGGAACCAGTAATTTATACAGGTGATAGAATAGATGTTTTGGACTTTGAAATGGATGGAATAAAATACAAACAAATTAGATATTTTAGGAAAGGATTTAGTAAAAGCGAACTTGTTGAGGAAAAAGTCATAAATAAAATAGTAAAAAAATAGTTGAAAATCCATGTTGCTGGCATGGGTTTTTCTTATGTATACATCTTAGATAACTGGATATAATCGTAAAATATTATGATGTTTATCATACAAACTATAAACACATCATATATTTTTATATCAATATACAAAAGTATCCAATTATTAAAAACAAATGGGGTGGTTACATGAAGAAAAAATCCATATTTATTCTCACATTAATTATAATATTATCCTACATAATATATTTTAATTATTACAATAATAAGAGCACAAATACCTTTCAAAGCAATGCTTCAGCAGAAGCAGCATCTCAACTGGAGTTATCAGAAGTAAATAATAACTCTTCCTCTGTTACCTTTATATCTGCAGGGGATATACTATTTCATATGCCAGAGGTGGCATCAGCCCAGGAAAACAACACTTATAATTTCAATCCTATGTTTTCAGAAGTAAAGGACATAATCTCCTCTGCTGATATTTCAGCAGCTAATTTTGAGACAACCATTAATCCTAAAAGAAATTTATCAGGATATCCTGCCTTCAATACTCCTGTACAAGCTCTTGATGCTTTAAAAGCAACTGGCTTTCAGGTTCTATTAAATGATCATAATCATACTTTAGATACAGGTTTAGATGGCTTAAGGAGTACAAATAGCCTTATAAAGCAATATGGCTTTAAAGTGCTGGGGTCCGGTGAACCTGGAGAAGATAAAAGTGTAATTGTTGAAAAAAATAATATTAAAATAGGAATGCTTTCTTATACCTACAGCACAAATTACGGGGTACAGTACCCTGATATGATAAATTATATTGATGAAGGTAAAATAGAAAAAGAAATAAACAATATAAAGTCAAAATGCGATTTTCTAATAGTATATCTTCATCTTGGAACTGAATATGTCAGAAATGTTGAAGATTTTCAGGCGGCCTTGGTTAAAGATGTTGCTAAAATGGGTGCAGATGCTATTCTCTGCAGCCATCCCCATGTGGCCAGAAAAACTGAAATGATCTATGTAAACGGCAAAGGGGTTTTAGTTAACTATTCCATGGGAAACTTTATTTCAAATCAAAATGATAAATATACTGACATTGGCTCAATGGAAAGAATGATCATTGAAAAAAGAAATGGCATTGCAAAATTAAAATCAGCTGAAACTATTCCAGTTTATAGACTAAGATACAGCAGCAATGGAAAAACCTTTTACAAAACCGTACCCTGCAGCAATATTAATAAATTTAAAAACTTTCTTGTACAAGGCACCATAGCATATGTAAATCAGGTATCTAAGGAGCTCATATTTAATTATGCCGCTCCCAGGTTTAATTATCTAGAAAGAAAACCTGCATACTATTAATACAAGGTTACTTTAATAATAACCGCATACAAAAACACAAGGCAGACACCTTGTGTTTTTTAAGTTTATAATAGTTTAATTATAATTCCCATTGCATTCCATCATAAATAAATGATTATACCACTTAATAATAAAATTTTATTTCTTATTTTCAAGTTCGCTGATTGCTAAAGAAATTAGGCCAATAGATAATAAAGTTACTGCACTTTTACTTTCCAGTGTGTTCATTATATTTAATACAAGTACAGCAATTCCCAAAGCCAAGCCAACAGATCTGAATATAAGTTTTTTTAAATCTTTATTCATTATTGTTACCTCCCAAAAAATAAATTAATATACAATAGATTATTAAATCATATTGTATATTAATGTTAATTATAGCAATAATTTCAATGAAAAGCTATAGTACTTGGTAAATGCTATTGCTCATTAACCCTTGTAAGCCATTCACTGACTAATGAATTAAACAGTTCTTCCTGTTCTATTTGTAAATTATGTCCTGCTCTATCCAGCACAGCAAAAGTTGCTCTCGGATAACTATCCAATACACCCCAAGCATCTTTATATCCTACACTTGAATCCTGACGTCCCAATAATATTAGAGTTGGTTTATCAAACTTTTTCTCCATATTATTTACATCAAAAGAAAAGTCATAGCCGCTTTCATCAAGTTTTTCTACAAATTCAATATCTGCTATTTTTAAACTTGGAAGAATTTCATCTCTAAATCTCTCCCAGTTTCTTTTATTTTGTACTACTTGTATTGAACTAAAGCTCTCAGCGTCTTCAGGGCTAATTTGTGATAATAATTTTTCATCTCTCTTTAAAACAGTTAGTGGTGAAACATTACGCTTATGGTGATTTAAAATAAGAGCCGGGCATATTAGCAATAAACCATCCACCCTGGCTGCCATTTTATATAATACTCCTCTGGCTAAGAATCCCCCATAGGATTCACCTGCAAGTAAGAAGTTTTCATTGGGAATAACTTTATTTATAAAATCAATTACAACATCCAGCATCATATCTAAATTTGTAATCCACTTTTCTCCTTTAGTTTTTCCCATTCCAGGTAAATCAAAATATATTCTTTTATATCCATCCAGATTATTAAATACAGGCTCCATACATCCTTTCATTAATCTATGGTCTACGGGAGAACCATGGAGCATAATAACTGGCTTTCCAGATCCATATACCTCATAATTAACTTCTATTTTGCCTAAATTACATTTCATTTTCTTTCCTCCATTTTCTTATATAAAAATTTATTATAATTAATTTGATATCAAAGTATTTATTTAAAAATAAACAACTTCAAATATAAAATTAAAAGTTGTCATAAATTCTCTGCAGTAGATCTCTAAACATTTCTTTTTTCTCATCTGAAATTTCGCCATATTCAAGCATATAAAGTTTCTCTGATATTTCTCTAAAACCTGGTTCTAAGCTCTCTCCTTTTTCGGTTAAATATATAATGCTTGACCTGTTATCCCGGGGATCTTTTCTGCTTGCAACATAGCCCAATGCGGTTAATTTATTTACTAAAGCTGTGACAGTAGACCTGTCCTTATGGATAGCATTTGCTATTTCCGTCATTGTTGCTTCATGATGTTTGAATAATGCAGATAAAATGTCTCCATGGGAAGGTGCAATATTCTGAAGGCCTAGTTTCTCCAGCTCTTTCACTATAAACCTGTCAGCCTTCTCTTTAATTTTACTGATTAAACTTATTGTATCATCTGTTCTCATGACATAATTATACTTTGATATCAAAGTATTGTCAAGTTTTACTAGTAAAATTTATATTTTATTTATTATCAAACAGTTTCTCTACCCTGCTTACAAAACCCTTATCTAATCCTTTAGAATATTCTTCAAAGTTTTCTTTATCCACATTTTTTATAACACCTTGAGCTCTTAGATTTTTATCCAGGTCAATTAATATATATTCAAAACCTATGTCTTTGTCCTCATGCATGCTGCCTCCAAAAAGATTGACATACCTGCCATCATTAAAGACAACTTGGTAATATGGCGAATAAGAGTTTTTATAAGCTTTTGCAACCCCAACATTAACCATTTTTATATCACTATTTTTATAATTAACCCCTAAAGGAGCAATAGGAGAGCCTAACCTAATGCTTTCTTTGTACAGAATTGCATAACTAGTCATTCCACAATATACAGCTGCTAGTAAAACTGGTATATAGCAAATTTTTATCATCCTAAATATCTTTGCAATCTCCTCATCAAGTGCAATAAGCTTGTTTAATAGTTTAAAGAGAAATCTCTCCAGCTTACTTAGTGTTTCAATATCTACAGGATTCTCTTCCTCTATTGTTATCCCTATATGCTTCTCATTCTTTTTTAAATATCTTTCTTTTATTGAAAAAAGAGCATATATAATTAAAACCATAATCATAATTACAGGTATCATATTTAGCTCACTGGATACAAACAGCAAATAATCTCCTCTTGCAAATAAAAAAATCTGCAAATGAAAGTAGGTAAAAAGTGCTGCAAGTGCAATAACTACTGCTAATATAATAGTTCCAATAAAATAAAGAATACTAAGTGCTGCTATCCTTAATGTTTTCATTTAAATTCTTCCTTTTTCCCAATGTACTTAGGTAGGTGCAACTGTTTTTATTTATAGTCCAAATTTGTTTTTTATCATCTGTGCTGCAATATCTGGAGAAAGATTTGAATTATTGATTTTTATATAATTTTTTTTATATATTTCACCTTCCAATGAATTAAGTCGATATTTTGCTTCCAGTTTTCTAAACATATCTTCCGAATGTTTTATATCTCTTTTTGTTGATTTATTTAAAAGCCTGTTTTCAGTTTTATTTCGTTCAATTCTAATATCATAGTCTGCCTCAAGCTCAACAAAATATACCTGTGCGCCCCTGGAAGCAAACAAATTTTCAACATAGTTAATATAGTCCCAGTCCTGTTGAGAATCAAATGCCCACATGTATGTAAAAATCATTCCATACTCATTACTTTTTGAATATGATTCGAAAATTTCCTTTCTAAATAAATTAGTTAGCCTGACCCTTTCCTCTGGGGAATTTTCAAATAAATTAGAAACAACATCTATTGTCATATGATTGTGAAATAATTTTAGTCCAGTTAATTTTGCTAGTTCCTGCCCTACAGTCATTTTTCCAACTGCATGAGGTCCAATTATTATAACAAGTTTCATTTTTTAAAACCACCTTATATTATTTTAATATACATTTTTATTTAGATTAAAACATCACAGTAATTTAAGGTACACGTTTTTAGATAATTCCCTAAGTTTATCCTCATCTAATATATAAATTATTTTATCATCACATTCAATAATAGAATTTGATTCTAACTCTTTAAATGTTCTGCTCAGGTGCCTGTAGGTTGTTCCTAAGAATTGAGCAATGTCTTTAAATGATGAATTCAAATGCACATAGTTTTTGTCCGTCATATATTCAACTAAGTAGCTGGCTAATCTGTTTATAAGTGGGTATACAAAATTGTATGATGTGTTATTAATGGTGGAATATAGTTTATCGCTTAATGAATCTACTAAATGATGTAAGAACTTTGGATTATCAAAATATTTTTTTCTAAGTATATCTGAAGGCACAGCAATTAAATAAGTATCTTTTACAGCATCAACGTCGCAGAGTATAGGAATATTTTTTAACAGCTCCAGATCCCCAACTGAAATAAAATCACTATAAAATTTTAAAAGCATTGATTTACCATTTTCAAAGGGATAGGACACCTTAATTTTTCCATCTACAAGCAGATAATAATATTCAAGATCAGACTCTGCTTCCAATATATATTCATCTTTTTCATAAAAATGAAGCTGTGCATATTTTAAAATGTCTTTATCAAATATGTTTTCTATATTATACTTACTAATATAATCATTCAAAAGTTTATGATTAGAAATTCTTTTCATAAGTCCTCCCAATATGACATAAGTCATATTAATATATATATAAATATTGTAATTTATATATACAGCAATGTAAAGTAACCCATTTTTAGTGAAAAAATTAACTATATAGGAGAATTATTATGAGATATAAGAATATTATATTTGATGCAGACGAAACCTTATTTGATTTTAAAAAATCTGAAAGATATGCTTTTGAAAAGACTATAGTTGAATTTAACATAGAATATGATGAAGAATATCATTTAAAAATATATCAGGATATAAATACTGTTATATGGAAAGAGTTTGAGAAGGGGCTTATTACTCAAAAAAAATTAAAAACTGAAAGATTTAAGAGATTATCGGACAAGTTAAACATGAAATTTGATGAGACAGAATTTGCTAAATCATATATGAAGCATTTATCTAATGCATCATTTTTATTTGATGATAGCATAAAACTTATAGAAGATCTTAATAAGAATTATACACTTTCCATAGTTACCAATGGCCTTAAAGATGTTCAGGACAAAAGGATAAGAAAATCTGTTATAGGAAAATATTTTAATACAGTTGTAGTATCTGAAGAAGTTGAAGTGTCAAAACCTAATCCTAAAATTTTCCAATATGCTTTAAATAACACTGATAAAAGCCAGGTATTAGTAGTAGGCGACAGCTTAACCTCTGACATTCAGGGCGGAATAAATTTAGGTGTAGACACCTGCTGGTTTAATTCTAATAAAATTGTAAATAAAACAGCAATAAAACCAACCTATGAGATTTCTAATTTGTTTCAGCTGAAGGATATACTTGAAAAGTAAATATATGAACTGCTGAACGCCAGTGGCAGCTTAATAAGTTAAAGAAATTTTTATATCATAATTCCTCCCATTTGGAATAAATTTATATTCAGTATATATCGGAAAATTCAACCTTTACCTTTTGAATTTTGCTGCCAATGGGGTTAGTATTCTCAATAACTTTTGAGTTTTCTACAATTCTTCCTGGAAGATCAATTCTAAATATACTTCCTTTACCAACTTCACTGTCAACACTTATTTTACCGCCATGCAGTTCAGCAATTGATTTTACTAAAGCTAACCCTATTCCGCTTCCTTCCGTATTGCGTGAAAATGATTTATCAACCTGCTGAAATGTACCAAAAATTTTATTTAAATGCTTCTTTTCAATACCTATACCGGTATCTTCTACTGTTATTTCAACTGTATCACCTTTATCAAATACATTTACAAATATGCTGCCGCCTGGATTAGAAAACTTAATTGCATTAGAAATAAGGTTAAGAATAATTCTTTCTATGTTTCCGGCATCGCAGGCAATAATTTTCTCTTCTGTATTTGTATCAAAAATAATACTTAACCCTTTTCTCTTAATATATATTGAAGCTGACTGTACAATATCCTCAGTAACCTGAACTATATTTTCATTGGATAGATTTAATTTATAAAATCCAGATTCTATTTTATGTAAATCTACAATATTATTGATAAGTTTTGCAAATCTGTAGCAATTTTGTTTAATCACATTTATGCTTTTAGAAATCTTGTCTCTATTGACTTCAAGTGAATCGTTTTTTAAATATAATTCCAGCAATTGATCTGTACTGAAGATTACATTTAAAGGAGTTTTAAGTTCATGTGATACATTTGCAAATAATTCCTCTTGAATTTTAAAAGTTTTTTCCATTTGATTTTTTACTTTTACTTCCTCAGTAACATCTATTGCAACATCAACCATTTCAGTAATTTTATTATTTAACCCAAATAAAGGCTGATGTATTAATTTTATTAACCTTTCTTCACCTTTAACAACAATTTTTTTATAATCAAAATTTGAATTAACCTTTTTATTTATGATATTTTGAAGGTTCATGGTAAATTTAGCTTTTTCATCATTATTAAAATTAAATAAGCTAAATATATTTCCCCCTATAAGGGAGGATATGGTCCCCACATTGGGATTAATTATCTTTAAATCACTGTATGCTTTATTGTTTATATCTATAATCTCAAGTCCAGGATAAAAGTATCTGACGAAACCCACTTCAAGATTTTCTATCATGTTCTTTATAAAATCCAATTGAGTTTTTATTAATAAATTTTCTTCCTTAATAAAGTTACCATTGCTCTCCAATATTTTATCATGGCTATAATTTAAACATTCTTTGGCTATTTCATATGCAGTATAAACTACATACTTTGCTTGTCCTGATAAATATATTGGGACAAGAGATATGCACCAATTTGTATCTCCCTTTTCAATGTATTCATATTTATTTTTCTTTAAATAATATGGCTTGCCAAATTTAATAACATCATTAAAAATCCATTGAAAATTACTTTCATTATACCCGTTGAATATTTCTTTAGGAGTTCTACCTATATTATCCTCCCTTTTCCTATCTGGTATACCTAAAAAATCTAAGAATTTATTATTGGCTTTTATGAGAATCTCATTGGTAATGCTGTAAATTGCCATTCCAATTTCATTATCTTTCAGAAGTCCTGATGCATATGGTAATCTATTTTCAATTCTTGAATTTGGCTTCTCTTTTATAAAATATTCCTTTTCATTTTTACCCTTCAAGCTCTTATACCATATAGTTACCTCCCTTGGCTCTAATTCCTTTGTAAACATATAACAACTATACTTATAATCTATATTTTCAAGATTAACCTGAGAATCAATTCTCAATATGCTGCTTATATCAGTAAGAGATTTTCCTAATAATTCATTTTTAGAATACCCGCTGAGCTTTAAAATACTATCATTAACTTCAATAATCATATTATTTCTGCTGCATAAGAATGGATTTTCAACAGCTCTCTTCAATGTAAATTTCAAAATAAACCCCACCATTTAACAATATATTACATAATTAAGTAAAATTATATATATCTTTATTATAAGCATTTATTTCCAAATGGAATACAATAAAATTAATACAAATTCTTATATTGTTTTACAAATTTTTTATTGAGATTTATTATCTAAGAGAATTTTAATAATTTTCTATTTATTGTTTAAGAACAATACAATTTTAAAATTAATAACCTTTTCTGAACCCTCTTACTTCTTCTGTAAACCCTGCACTTTCATAAAACTTATGAGCATCTTTTCTATAGTCTGATGATACTAAAATAGAATATACACAATTATTTTTTACTGCGAATTCATCAATTGCTTCCATTAACCTTTTACCAATTCCTATGCCTCTTAGTCCATCTTTTACAATTACATCTTCAATAACCAAAAAACTTCCCTGATCAAATGCTAAAAATAAGCAGCATACAGCAAGAGCTGAACCTACTATTTTATTATTTTCCTTAGCTGCTAAAAGCAGATATTTATCATCTTCTAACATTTTCTTATAGGTCTCAATTGATTTATTTAGGGAGTTTTCATTTGGAACAAGTTCCTTATATAAATTTAATAATTCTTCAATATCTTCTAACCTAAGTTTCTCAATAATCATGATTATTTCCACCTCACTATTTATTATGCTTATGAATAATAAAATACTACTTTATAATAAGTAATGTTAAATCATTTTCCATTTTTTAAGTAGTACCACAAAAGTTAAAGTATAATAAATTAGTGGATTGCGGCACATTAAAAAACAATTAGACTGGTATAAAAACATTTTCTTTTACACATAATATCTATGTTTTAAAAAAGCATAGAAAAAGGAGTGTTTGAAATGGGAGTAGCAACTATTACAATAAATGTATATCAAAGATGCATTGATGAATGTAATAAATGTGCACAAGCATGCTATGAATGTTTTGAGGCATGTATTAATGAACCTGATTTAAATGCAAGAAGAAGTTGTGTAAAAATGCTTATTGAGTGTGCAAAAATGTGTGAAATGTCATCAGGATTTATGTCCATGAATGGACAGTTCGCTAAAGAACATTGCAATATGTGTGCTACAGTTTGTGATGCATGTGCAAAAGAATGCGGTATGTTTAAAGATGAGCACTGTCAAAAGTGTGCTGATGAATGCCGTAATTGTGCTAATGAATGCAGAAACATGGTTAACATGAAATAGTACATAAAAGCAGTTAGGAGTATTGTGAAGTCCCTAACTGCTTTTTTATTATTTTTATGAATCAGCTTTATATCTATTAGTCATCAATCATATTTAGAAACTGTTTTAATCTCTCATTTTCGGTGTTTTTAAATATATGCTCAGGGGTTCCCATTTCAACTATTGACCCCTGTTCCATAAATATTACCTTATGTGCCACATCCCTGGCAAAGCTCATTTTATGGGTTACCACCACCATGGTCATTCCTTCTTCAGCAAGTTCCTTCATTACTTTAAGCACTTCAGAAGCAAGCTCGGGATCAAGGGCAGATGTAGGTTCATCAAAGAGCAGTACGGATGGTTCCATAGCCATGGCTCTTGCTATGGCAACTCTTTGCTGCTGTCCTCCAGAAAGCTCATAAGGGTACTCATTCTTTTTCTCTATCAAGCCAACCTTTTCTAAAAGTTTAAGTGCTTTATCCCGTGCTTCACTTTTAGATCTCTTTAATACTGTTATCTGGCCTTCCATTACATTCTCCACAACTGTTAAATGCGGAAACAGATAAAATCCCTGAAATACCATTCCAGTCTGCTTACGCAGTGCTAATATATGGCTTTGGTCAATTTTTTTATTCTCACCAAATTGTATTTCAGTATTTCCAATAGAAATTATACCTGTTTCAGGTGTTTCCAGTAAGTTTATACATCGAAGCAATGTGGTCTTTCCTGAACCTGATGGACCTATTATTACCACTGTTTCACCTTTATGGATGCTTAAATTTATACCCTTTAAAATTTCATTTTTTCCAAAACTCTTATGCAAATCTTTAATATTAATCATCAAGCTACCTCCATTACCTGCTTACATACCTTTCCAGACTTTTTTCCAGTCTGTTTTGAACTATGGATAATACTGAACAAAACAATAGATAGATAAATGCTGCCTCAATATACATCCAAAGGGGCTCATAGGTTGATGCAGTTATTCTCTGAGCCACCTGAAACATTTCAGTTACTGTTATGGTAGCAGCCAGAGAGGTATCCTTAACAAGGCTTATAAAAGAGTTTGATAATGGCGGTATGGACACCCTTTCCGCCTGAGGTAAAATAATGCGCCTTAACGCCTGACTTTTTGTCATCCCCAATGAAAATGCTGCTTCCCACTGCCCTTTTGGAATAGACAAAATTGCAGCTCTTATAACCTCTGAATTATATGCACCAACGCTTAAAGTAAACCCAATAACTGCAGCAACAAGAGGATCTAAAGTTATGCCTGCAGCCGGCAGTCCATAAAATATAATAAATAATTGAACTAACAATGGTGTTCCTCTGATAATCCACACATAAAATTTAGCTAATGCTATAAGCGGTTTAAAGTTTGATATACGTATTAATGCTGTAATCAGTGCAAGTATCAAACCCAAAGCAAAGGACACAAGAGTAAGTGGAATTGTAAATTCCAAACCTGCCTTAAGTAATAATATATGAATTATTCGTGTAGTTCTGTCATCAAAATACATATTATCACCTTTCTATTTTGACACATCTGTACCGAACCACTTATTTGATATTTTTAAATAAGTTCCGTCAGATTTCATATCAGCAAGTGCCTTATTCACAGCGTCAACCAATTCTTTATTGCCCTTGTTAAATAAAATTGCACTTTGTCCTGCTTTGTCCTGCTGTGCAACAATTTTTATAGGTGTATCAGGCTTTTGTTTCTTTAAGTCCAAGAAAGATAAACTGTCATTTACAGTAGCATCTATTCTCTTTGATGTTAATAAATCTATAGCCTGGTTAAATCCATCAACTTGCACAATGTTAGCTCCATTTGATTTAGCAATGTCAGCCAGGTTACTTGTCAATGACTGACCAGATTTCTTTCCTTTTAAGTCCTCAAATTTAGTAATGTCCTTATTATCATCTCTTACTATAAGAACTGCCCTTGATACAATATAAGAATCAGAAAAATCATATTTTGCCTGTCTGTCGGGTTTTATTGAAACTTCATTTACTACAGCATCAAATCTCTTGGCATCAAGACCTGCGAACATGCCATCCCATTTTGTTTCCACAAATTCAGCTTTAACTCCTAAACGCTTGGCTACTTCTTCGGCTATATCAACATCAAATCCTGTAAGCTTTCCTGTACTGTCGTGGAATGTAAATGGTGCATAGGTACCTTCTGTACCAATACGTATTTTGCCTGAACTTTTTATTTGAGATAACAAATTATTACCTGCCTTACTTGATTCTGTGCCTGCCTGCTTGCTATTGCCTGCACCGCATGCTGTAAGGAGAATGCTTAAACTTAATACTCCGCTGATTAATAAAGACATTTTTCTCTTCTTCATATTTTTCAACCTTCCTTTTTATAAATATTACTTTAATTTAAATAAGTTTTTACTTTGATAATGCTTTTGATAAATCTTCTATTAAATCTTCTGCAGATTCAATTCCCACTGATAGTCTAATTAAATTATCTACAATTCCTACCTTTTGTCTTATGTCATAGGGAATTGATGCATGTGTCATGGATGCAGGATGACAAATTAGGGATTCTACTCCTCCAAGACTTTCACCAAAGGTGATAAGTTCAAGGCTTTCTAAAAACTTTTTATAATCGTAATCCTTTTTAATTACAAAAGAAATAATACCGCCATAGCCTTTTGCCTGTTTTGTCTGCACAGCATATCCCGGATGATCTTCAAAACCTGGGTAATATACCATCTCTATCTCTTTTCTATTTTTTAAGAATTCTGCTATAACTTTTGCATTATCATTATGTCTGTCCATTCTTACTGCAAGAGTTTTTATACCTTTAATAAGTAAAAATGAATCAAATGGTCCCAGCACTCCTCCAGTAGAATTTTGTATGAAATGCAGTCTGTTTGCCAGTTCCTCATTATTAACTACCACAATTCCAGCCACCACATCACTATGACCGCCTAAATACTTTGTGGCACTGTGAATTACAATATCTGCTCCTAAACTAAGAGGCCTCTGTAAATATGGTGTCATAAAAGTATTATCAACAATGGTTAATATATTTTTCTGTTTTGCTATCTTTGCTGCAGCTTCTATATCTGTAATATCCATAAGTGGATTTGTGGGGGTTTCAATATATACTGCCTTTACATTTTCATCAATGCCTTTTTCTATTTCCTCAAGGTTTGATGTGTCAACTATCTTATACTCTATACCAAAATTATTGAATACTTTATCCAGTACTCTAAAAGTACCGCCATACACATTATTTGATATTATTATTTTATCTCCTGACTTAAAAAGGGATAAAACTGCAGTAATAGCTGCCATTCCTGATGCAAAGGCATAGCCTTTATATCCTCCCTCCAGATCTGAAATAAGCTTTTCTAATGCCTCTCTTGTTGGGTTTCCTGTTCTTGAATACTCATAACCCTTATTTAAACCAAACTTTGGCTGTTTATATGTGGATGTCTGATAAATAGGTACATTTACTGCACCTGTATGTTCATCACCATCTACTCCGCCATGAATTAACAATGATTCAATCTTCATTTTCTTCCTCCTTATTTCTAAATTGATATAAGTTGAATTTTATTAAATACTTAAAGGTCTAAATTAAAAACATCTTTTCAGGAGAATTTTTTTAACGCAAAAAACTTCTGCCTCTAATTTTAGAGGCAGAAGTAAATTCCGCGGTTCCACTCTAATTGTCAAATATAAAGGGGAAATGTTTATACTTGACATCTCTTATTATCTGGTACAATCATACCATAACGCTTATATCGGGCGTATCCGCTGTGGTCTACTATATTTCAACACAGTGCTCAAAGATGCATTCACATAAATTATACCGAAAATCCCTTTCAGCCTATGGGAATTTATCTCTGTCAGCTTACTTTATGCTACTATTTCTTATCATGGCTTTAATAATTTTTCAACTCATTCATTTGTTTTTTACAGTTTATCAAAAAGTTGTGTAGATTTTATGTAGATTTCAACATATTTTAAAAATTTATTAAACTTATACTTACTAGTTTCTTTAGAAAAAATCAATATTGTGAAGAAAAATAGTATCCATTTCCTCCCTGATTTTTAGCGTTATACATTGCTCTATCTGCTTCTAAGATTAGATCATCTATATTCTTGCCGTCATTGGGCAGTATGCTGACACCTATACTTAATGATATTTTTATTTCATTGTTGCCGCACAGTAAAACTTTATTCCTATCTGTAATTCTTGAGGCTACAGCTTTGCAGTCATGATAACTCTTTATAAACGGCAGTAATATTAAAAATTCATCTCCCCCAAATCTAGCAACAACATCTCCTTCTCTAGTACATTCTTTTAATATTTTAGCCACATAAGCAATAACCTCGTCACCTTTTTTATGTCCATATGTATCATTTATATCTTTGAATTTATCAACATCAATAAACATCAGCCCCAAAAGACTATTACTTCTTTTAGCATTTATACAAAATTTATTTACAATTTTATGAAACAACATTCTATTTGCTAAACCTGTTAGTCCATCATAATAAGCTAATTTATTAATGGTTCTTTCTTTTTCTTCTAATTCTTTATTTAAAACATACAATTCATTAACATATTTTTTTAACTGCTGAATACGTGAGAATTGATTTGTCACGTCAATAAATTCAATAAGTATAAAATTTAAATTTTCCTTTTCTATTCTGCTTATTTTTAAATTTAAATTTTTATTATTGCTTAGTAAATCTCTGTGCATAGCTGCTGAAAAAAACATCTTTCTTCCATCATTGAGTACGCTATTCATTGTCTCATTGAAATAACCTTTATTTAGATTTGGAATAACATCATATATAGATTTATTTATTGCCTGTTCATAATTAATATGAGTCAAAAGTTTCATATGACTATTCCAAAATAAAATATTCAAATTAGAATCTAATATTATTATTCCTTCATTTATATTATTAAATATATCATATAAAATTCTATTCATTAAAACCATCTTCTATCATTTCTACTTTATTCAATAATTCACTTAATGAACTTAAAGTAAGATTAATTATTATAGCCCCAGCGATTTCTGAATTGTCTATTCTAAAGGTTATATACAGCATTAAAATATGAGTATACTCTTTATTAATTATATTTTTTTCAAAATCTGCTTTATTAAACACCTTTACTTCCGGTAAAGTATAACTTAATTTTATTTTTAGATAATTTCCTATTTCTCCAATAACTGAATTTAATATTATATTTCCTATTTCCTTTATAATATCAAAATCTGTATCTGTAAAGTTCATATCATTTAATTGATTTTCATCAATTTCATTTAAGCACAGATTAATAAATGTTCTCATTTTATCTGCTGGAAATATTAAGCTTGCCTTCCCTCTTAGCACATCTTTAAATGCAATAGAGGATACCATAATAGTTCCCTGCAATACTTGTGGAAGATAATTATCTGTTGATATTATTTTTTCATTTAAATCTATGATTTTTAAATTTGGTACATTTAATAATATTTTTTTATTAATTATTTCAGACAGTACACTTGCTGATTTACCTACACTTATATTAAATAACTCTTTTAATATATCTTCTCTTTCTAAATTACTCTTCATTTTGATCATTCCTTATTATCTCACAAATAGATTTTGCTTTATCTTCAGTAAACGGCTTGTTTATAAAGTCCATTACCCCAAATGAATCTATTTCTTCCTTTATGCTTTTTTGAACATCTGCAGAAACTACAATAATTTTTGCATAAGGATCATATTCATTTATTAGCTTTATTAATTCTTCTCCATTTAACTTAGGCATTAGCAAATCCACAAATGCATAATCTGGTTTAATACTTTTGTATTTCTCTAATCCTTCTTGTCCATCTTTTGCAAAATAAGTGCTTACATCTTCTAAATATTTTACAATCAAGTTGCCTAGAATTTTTTGAGAAAAAGTAGAATCGTCAATAATTAAAATATTCACTTTGTACATACCTCCTGCGCTTAGTTATGAAATAATTCATCCATTATAAAATAAAAACCCTATATTCATAAAAATTATGAATATAGGGTGGGTTGCATCATAAACTCAATACATATAAGATGCCCAATTTAAATATGTACTTCACAGTTCCCCTTATATTTCAAACCAATGTAAATTATAACAGTTAAATATTATCATTTAATATAAATTGTTTCAATAGTTATTTGTTTTAACTTCTTAAGTTTTACTGTGATTTTTATGAGCTGCACTATGTTATATTAAATATTTGATACTTCTTTTGCTGTTTTCATAACATGAATCCCCATATTTATAATAATTATACACGTCTTTGGACATACTAATAAATAGGTGATATTTATGATTAAAAAAATTATTGCAGCTGTTTTTTTATTTATTATGACTTTAAATTCAACAGTTATTTATGCTGATGATTTTAAATATGCTGAAATTTTCGACCCAAAACAAGACAAAGTAATAAAAGTAGTTCAGATAAATCCAGAAATCTATAATATGGCTAAAAGTTGGATTATGAATATTAATGATATCTATGGTAAAGTTGAACCTCTTACAGATGATGGATATGCAGTTAAAATACCATTTGATCCTGCTGTTGAAGTACATGGAAAATATTTAAACACCATTGTGAAAGAAGTTTATTTAATAGTCCCTGAAAATGATCCTCCATTTTTTATGGCTTTTGAAGATGCTGATAAACTATTATGCTTTCCTTTTAAAGGGGACATAGATATGTTATCTAAAAGTTTAGATTTTAACCTAAAAGCTTCCGTACCATAATTACTTAATATCATTTTTCAATACTTCATATGCATATTCATAATCATTCTTATGCACATATACATAATATGTTGGCGAATACTCTTTTTTTTCACCATAGGTACCTATTCTGGCTCTTCTTGAACTAAAAAGATATGGTCCTTTTGGATTAACTATTCTGTAATCATACTTAATTTTATTTTCGTAAAGGATGTCCCGAACTTCCCTCAGCTTATGCAAAGAATATCCCATAAAAACTTCTTTGCGGTTCCAAAACATAATCATAAAGCCCTCCATCAATTCACCTTTTCTTACTAAGTTCATACACTAAAAAATTAAGCCTCTCCATAGCTTCTGATAATTAATATAATACTGAATTGCCTTGATTATTACCTAAAATATGACTCTTTTCGGGTATAATTAAAGCTTGTACAATTCGTCCAATGTCCATTAAAATCATTCCCCCCATTGTTAATTTGTTTACTCATAGGTTATTTACTAGGAATTAAAATCCATATAAGTATTAATGTAATTAAAGAAGCTATCCTGGTTATAATCAGATAAGCAGTACTTGGTTCTACATTTTTAAACTTCCACCCCTCTGCTATTTTCCACTCCAATTTTGGATTAATTATTCCCACAAGCAGTAATAAGCTTAAAATAATTTTAAAAAGTAGCATCAATACCCATCCCCTTACGAAATTAAATTGTTAAAATACAATATCAACAATACAATTTTCACGTTCTGCCCTTTGACTTTTAAAATCAATGATATATTTGAAATCATGAGCAAAAACAAGTGCATCATTTAATGAGACTTTTAAAATACAAGTGTTTTTATCCTTCTCATCAACATGCTTATCATAAAATACAGCAAACACATGCCTTAATTCTTCTCGTAGTTCTCTATTTGATTCTTCAAGTGGGTTGCCTATATTTTCACCAATGCCATGTGCTACAAGCAAATTATGGTTCAGGGCAACATTTGGATTTTTCAAAATTTCTCTCATTTTATTGGTTAATGCATATGTTGTAATATAAAATGTGTTTTCCTTATAATAGGCATTTACAACTCGTATATTTGGTTTGTTTCCATTAACTGTGGCCAGAGACATTGATGTATCTTTTCCATACAGTTCTTTCATAACCGCTGTAGCCTCATTGAAATAGTTATTCATTTCCACACCTCACAAAAATCATTATTTTTCGTTTATTTATAATAGCTCAAGTATTTTTTTCACAATATAAATTGAATTAAGTGATGCAGAT
>JAQSXU010000389.1 GCA_029256485.1 Clostridiaceae bacterium | reverse complement strand
ATCCATAGTATCTTTGTTTTTATTCCATGCATTAATTATAATTTCACCTTGAAATGCGCCTGCTTGTGCAGAATCTGTTCCAACAAAAAATGCCTTACTATAAGATTTTACTGAATTCATATCAAGAGGTTCTCGATTAAATAAAACGACTGGTATATTAAATTCTTTAATTCTTCCAATAACTTCATAAGCCCTTTTTACATCTACTATATTTAAAAGTAATATATCTTCACTTTTGTTTTCTAAAATGGCTTCAATAGTTTGATTTTGAATCATTTGATCATCTTTAGCATTCTTCAAACCCTTGACGAACCAAAGAAATATATGCATCATCAAACCTATATAATAATACTCCTACTTTAACAGGCTTTTGATCTACTGTTTGAGCAAAAATGTCTATGTAATTATAAGAGAATTTTATTGCTAATATAATAACTACAAGCCCAATAACTACCAATGCCTTTTTAATTAATTTCATTATAAATCGCTCCTTTGTTACGTATTAATATTATCTATAGATATCCAAATACTTATTCAAGTAAATAACACCAATTTTTATTATTATCCTAAAAAAAAATGAGCTGTGCACTATTTTTAGTGCACAAGCCCATTTTTGATGGATGAAATCTTAGCTTATTTTTAGAATTTAAATTTACATTGACAAGTACTCATTTTTCCCCAAGTTTCTTGTGGTGTAACCCAATTACCAGTCCATTCTCCACCATACGATGCACATACTATTGGACATTTTTCCTTAGCATCGTCATTACTCCAAACAGGTCCAGCTAATACATCAATAGTAATTTCATTTTGACCACTTTCAGTATCACATTCGCAACCACAAACGCTCATTTGACCTTCAACAATAGTTTTCCATTGTCCATTCCATTTGCCTAAATGAGCAGCACATGCTATAGGACATTTTTTTTCAGCATCCTCCTGATTGAAAATTGGACCAACTGGAATATCGATAGTGTATTTTGGCATAATTCCCACTCCCTTTATGTATTATTTTATTTGATATAATGAGTATTAAACTCACGAGTTCATATTATCACAATATTCAAACAAATATAAGTAGTTACACTCTAAAAGCAGGATTTAGATCATCAAAAGTCGGATTTAGGGTTTCAAAAGAAGTATTATAATTTCTTTTGAGTTTTAATGTGTTTTTTCGACATATTTATCTTAAAATAAAATAGGTTGTTTCACTTTTTAGCAAAACAACCTAATTAAATATAATTTATTATTTAAAAGCTTTTTGATAAATCCCTAAAATTTCTTCTACACTTGTATCTCTTGGATTACCTGGTGTACATGCATCTGCAAATGCTGATTCAGAAAGCGCTTGTAAGTCTTCTTCCTTAACACCAATTTCATTTAAAACTTTTGGAATTCCAACATCTTCTGAGAGTTTTTTAACTGCATCAATAGCTGCTTTTCTATATTCTTCTTGAGACATGCTATCTACACCTTGAACTCCCATTGCTCTTGCAATTTCTCTATATTTATCACCAGTTGCTTCTGCATTATATTCCATAACATATGGTAAAATTACTGCATTTGCAATTCCATGTGGAGTATCATAGAAAGCTCCAAGTGGATGTGCCATACCATGAACAATACCTAATCCTACATTACTAAAGCCCATCCCCGCAACATATTGTCCAAGAGCCATATCTTCTCTTCCCTTAGGTTCATTATTTACTGCACTTCTAAGAGAACGTCCAATTATTTCAATAGCTTTTAAATGTAATGTATCAGTTAATTCCCAAGCTCCTTTAGTAATATATCCTTCAATAGCATGAGTTAAAGCATCCATACCTGTAGCTGCTGTTAATCCCTTTGGCATTGATGACATCATTTCTGAATCAACTACTGCAATTACTGGAATATCATGAGGATCAACACATACAAATTTACGTTTCTTTTCTTCATCAGTAATTACATAGTTAATTGTTACTTCAGCTGCTGTTCCAGCTGTTGTTGGTACTGCAATTATATCAACACACTTATTTTTTGTGTCAGCTACACCTTCAAGACTTCTTACATCTGAAAATTCAGGATTTTTAACTATTATACCAATAGCTTTTGCAGTATCTATTGATGATCCCCCACCAATAGCTAATAAATAATCAGCACCAGCTGCCTTAAACTTCTCTATACCTGCTAGAACTACATTTATAGTAGGATTTGCTTTTACTTCATCGAAAATTTCAAAAGCTAAATCATTTGCTTTTAATAAATCTGTTACTTTTGTAGCTACATTAAATTTAATTAAATCTTTATCAGTTACAACTAAAGCTTTTTTGTAACCTCTTACTTTAGCTTCAGTAACAATATTTTCAATTGCACCTGCTCCTATATAGCTTGTTTCATTTAATATCATTCTATTTGCCATGCTAATCAATCTCCTTTAAACTTTTTATATATTAATATAAGATTTAACTTTTACTATGTTAAATTATTAACTTTTATAATTATGCTAAACTGTTGTCAAATATTGATCACGAATTAATTATTGACAATTGATAATTGAATATTTAATATTTATAATTATCAATGTTTAATTACCCTCGAGGGGTCCCAAGGGTAATTTTAGTTTTTCCATATTATAATTATATTAATAAGTTATCTGAAACTATTATGGTTATGGAGTTTTGGTTTATACTTTTGGTTAATATGTTTCTAAATAACTATATTATCTTAAATAATCTTCTGAAATACTTACATTAAAATCTCTTGCTAAATCTCTAAAGTTT
>JAQSXU010000388.1 GCA_029256485.1 Clostridiaceae bacterium | reverse complement strand
AATTAAGGATATATTAGATGATAACAGAATCAAGATACCAAAACATATTGCTATAATTTGTGATGGAAATGGTAGATGGGCTAAGAAGAAAGGTCTTCCTCGAACTTTCGGCCATAGAGCTGGTACTAAACCAATTGAGAATATTACCAGATGTTGTTTTGAATTAGGAGTTGAAGTACTCACTTTCTATGTTTTTTCTACTGAGAATTGGAGCCGTTCTGATGAAGAGGTAAATTTCTTAATGAAGCTTTTTGCAGAATTCTTTATAAAATTACGCAGTGAAGTTGGGAAAAACATAAGAGTAAAACATATTGGCCTTACAGATAATCTTTCCCATGAATTAATAGAAGAAATTAAAAATACAGAAGATTTAACAAAAAATAATTCTGGTATGATATTAAATATCGCATTGAATTATGGGAGCCGCGTAGAGATAACAAATGCTGCAAAAGACATAATGCATGACATAGATATTGGAAATCTTCATATTGATAAAATAAATGAAGAGCTAATTAGCCAATATATGTTTACTTCTGGGTTGCCTGATGTTGACTTAATTATTAGAACAAGCGGGGAAATGAGGATTAGTAATTTTTTGTTATGGCAATCTGCAAAAGCTAAGTTATGGTTTACAAATGACTTTTGGCCTGATTTTAAATATGAGCATTTGAAGGAGGCAATTAAACACTATAATGAAATAGATTCGTAATTTTCATATTTACGTAACAGCTAAAAAACAGAATAATTTCAATTGCCATTTTGTTTATTGATATATGAGAAAATAATAATAGGTTAAAAGTTGTGGGGGTAATTCAATGAAAATATATGATTCCTTGATAAATGGAAATGAAAAATATGGAATAACTAAGGCTGACATTTGTAAGGCAGTATTGAATTGTAATAAAGAAAAAATCAAAGAAACAGTTATTATTGCTCCATGGTGGGATCCAAACTATTATAAGAATGTTTCTTATGAACAAATGGCAGAAGGGTCTATAAAAGTATGGGATTTTTATATTGGTGATAAAGAATGTACATATATTAAAACTGGTATTGGTGCAAGTGTTTGTACAGATGCTATACTGGCTTTAGGCTGTACACAGTGTAAAAAAATTATATTTGTTGGTTCAGTAGGAGCATTGCATAAAAATATTAATATTGGAGATATTGTTATACCTAAATCATCAGTATGTGGTGATGGTGTATGCAGATATTTAGAATTAGATTTAAACAATGATTGTTTTGGACAAAGATACTTTCCAGATAAAAAACTATATGAAGATGAAATCAATATTACAGATGAAATCTGCCAAAAAAATGAAGTTAAGTGGCATGTGGTAAATAATTTCAGTGTGGATACCATTTTTGCACAATTTGCCCATTTGGATACAATAATTGGCATGAATTGTAGTACAATAGAAATGGAAACTGCAGCAGCATTTAAAGCAGCTAATATTTGCAATATACCAATGTGCGCTATTTTTAGCACTTCAGATAATTCGATTTTAAAAAAGTCCTTATATAGTGGAAGAACAGAAAAAGACCAAACATATAGAAAATATGTAAGAAGTACAATCATTCCAGAGATTATTTATCATTTGATATAAAAAGCATAATAGCTATTAACAGAGCTTACCATTGGTGAGTATATCCGAAATAGACGCCTTTCTCTTGCTGGTCAGGAGCTGACAAAAGAAAATGTAAAACTTCTTGGAGAGTAGAAACGGCACCTTTAGTTAAATAATTATAATCAAAAGAAAGGTGGTAAATTCATGGAGGGTTTTTCAATAAGTAATGTATATGTTGATAATGGCTATGGTACCATAGATATTAATCCACTGCCTGAGGATTATTGCAGCTTTGACTGTGTATTCTGCCCCCTTGGCAGGACAGCAGTAAAAACGGACAAAATGTTCTTTTTTAAAGAAACAAAGGAATTTATTAATAGACTGAGGGAAGTTCTTCATAACAACAAAGTAGATATTGTATTTATAAATCCAGATGGAGAAGGCTTAGCAAATGGAGAACTGATAGATGTTATCAGGCTGATAAAGGAAAGAAACATAAAAGTCAGGCTGTTATCAAATGGATACATATTTAACCGTAAAGAGTTCAGAAAAGCGCTTTCAATGTGTGATGAGGTTATAGGGGAACTTGCTGTAACAAATGAAAGGGACTTTCATAAGCTGCTTAGGCCAATTGAAGGGTATACCTTAGAAGAGTATGTAAATAATATGGCTGAATTTAGAAAATGGTTTTCTGGAAAGTTTACATTGGATATTACTATAATTAAAAATTATTCTGATTCAGATGAGTCTGTTGATATATTCAGGGGAAGGATGAGGATAGACTAAAAGGGGCTTTTCAGGTTTCTGAGGAGAGACTCAAAGAGATTGAAAGGCGCTGTAAGCAGCAGTAGTTCAGGTAGTATTCTAATGTGAAATAAATTAAAGCAGGTAAAGAGAACTTTACCAATAATATTCCTCCAGTGTAAGTAAATTTTAGTAAATATTTGTTATTACTATGAATTTTTAATTCTACATAAGTGTGAAAAATGCCTTTAATTTGGTATTAGAATTAATAAACAAAAATCCTACATTGGTTTTTTATATGTAATTTATGGAAATAAAGGTATAATTAATATATAAATTTTGTTTCGTAATGGTGTATAAATAGAGAAGTAAAATAATGGTTAATATATTAACTTAAAAAAGGTTTTGTATAATTAGTTGGATTGAGCAGGAGGTGTAAAAAATTAAAACATTTGATTATATTATTATTGGAGCAGGAATGGGTGGCTTAAGTACTGGGAATTTTCTTGCTAAATACAATAAAAAAGTGCTTATTCTTGAAAAACACAACATACCTGGTGGATTGGTTACTTCTTTTAAACGGAAGGGAGTTCAGTTTGACCTTGGTATCGAAAGCCTTTATGAGCTAAAGGAAGGGCAGACAATACCACAATTCTTAGAATTTTGGGGAACATCTATTAATGTACAAAAGAATACGGGAGATATTAGTTGTTTCGTTGATGGAAAGAGGTATACTTTTCGGCACGACTGTTTAAAAGAGGATTTTATTAACGCTTTCCCTAATGAAAAAGAAGATGTAAAACGTATTTTTGAAATTAACGAAAGAATCTTTGAAGAAATGAATTCGGGGACTGAAGCACCTAAA
>JAQSXU010000104.1 GCA_029256485.1 Clostridiaceae bacterium | reverse complement strand
TATAAGAAAAACAGGCATTCAAAATGAATACCTGTTTTTCTGAGTAAAAAGTAAAAAAATATGATTATAGGTTCTGCATTGCAACAATAGTTATTCCCTTTGGATCTGGATCGTCTGTAAGTGTTACGTGCTTTACACCAAATAGGGCCACCGACAAAATTAGAATAGAGCAAAGAATGCAACTTAAGGATTTTTTCTTCATAAACTAACTCCTCCCATTTTTTGAAATTAAAATTCCGTTACACTTTATTATTAATTATAAATTGTAACCATAAAATATAAAAATCAGTTAAATATCAATGAGGTTATTTAATTCTTTTATCCTGTTTTTGCAATCTTCTATATTATTATTGTCAATATCTATAAGCATTAATTTGTTAGATATTTTAACATAAACAAGTAAAAATGATTTGATATTATTATTATTTAAATTAATAGCTTGTAACATTTCTTGATACAATGAGGCCAAGCTGTTCTTGTCAGACATGTCTAAATAAATTTTCTCCAGCATATTAAAGCTTACCATTATACACTCAATATCATTATAAATAATGGATAAATTAAAAGCTTTTTTTAAAAGATTAATAGCTTCATTAATCATTTTATTTTGTAAAAATACATTTGACTTATTTATCAATGTTAGATGTAATTTAGACTTATCATTTACTTCTCTGATCTTTTGTGACTTATTGAAATAAATAAGAGAATTTCTAAGATCTTTCATTTCAATATAAGCTCGTCCTAAATTATTGTATATGCTGGCTAATATAGAGCTTTTCAATTTATTATTATCCAATATTTCTTTATATATAGATATGGATTTTTCAAATTGATTTTTAATGCTGTAGCAGTTTGCTTCCAAAATTCGGGCATCAATTATATCGGGAAAATCTAAATCGTCATTGCATATTTCTATATATTTGTGTATCTGTTCAAGAGATTCATCTATTTTATTTAACTTTTTATATACTAATGCCATATTGTATAAAGAATTTTTTTCAATTGGCATAAATCCTTCTTCAGAGGATAAGCTATATGCCTTTTTAAAAAAACTCAAGCTTTCAATGTACTCTAATACCTTTAATCTGCATTTACCTAATTTATTGTAAATGAGAGCCTTATCCTCCAGATTATTGATATGGGTATAAATTTCCAAAGCATCATAAAAGTAAGTAAAGGCTTCATCAAATTTATTGCTGTTATAAAATAAGTCTCCTTTTTTTGAATATAGCTGGGGAAGAATATCTATTAAATTATAACGATTACATAAATTGTTTAGTTTTTCAATGTCATCAGCAGATAATTCTTCAACTAATTTTTTACTACAATAGTCTCTAGCATCTTCACTTGGGGTTTTTAATATATACTCCTCATCTATATTTAAGTCTATACCTAACTCAACTGACTTTAGTTTGATTTCATCCACAATAAGCTTGGCGGTTTTTAAACTTAAATTCCTTTTATTATTTTCTACCATACTGATAAAATTTCTGGAGATGCCTATTGATGTTAATTGTTCCTGCCGTATCCCAAGAATCTTTCTTAAATTTTTTATTTTTTCTCCAGTTGTTAGAAACTGCATATTCACACCCACTTTATATTTAAATATTGATTAAAGTTTTTACAAACACATTAAGGAATTACAGTAAATATATGGTATATTTATATTATACAATAAAAAAGTAAAAATTAGAATAATATTGATACAAATTTTTTAATAATTTTGTTACATAAAAATTGATCTAAAGAGATAAAAAGAAAATGAGTTGATTTACTTTGAAATTTCAGCTTACAAAAGTACAAATATATTAATAATAGGAAAAACTGTACATATATTTACTAAAATTAGTATATATGTTATAATTATCAATATGAAACATGTAACATATTATAAGGAATTTAAGGGGGAGAGTGCATTATAGGTAATTTTAAGAAAAATTCCGCAATAATCATTGTACTTTGTATAATCAGCTTGCTTATAGGTTGTACTAAACAAACGGTAAATTATAAACCAACATTTAATGATATTGCCTTAAAAACAAATTCTACAGATTTGAAAATTATCTCACAACAGATTATGAAAAAGTATTTTGATGAATATAAGAAAGATTCAGTAGTAAAGGAATTAAAAATTAAAGATTATACCATTAACGAGATAATTGATATACAAGGTAACAGCGATAAATTCGGTTTCTCCATTAGTTATTCCATAAAACCAGTATATATAAATTCATATTCTTTAGCCGGAAATGGGGAAGTAAAAGATTCCTGGGTTGTGAATAAATTTAATTTTGTAGATGTTCAAAAAGTTGGTAACGAATACAAAATTATTAACATGGGAACAGGCAGATAACTTATATTAGATTTATAATTAGCATACAAAATTAATCGACTTGCATAATTTAAAGCAAGTCGATTTTTATATCTCTATTATTATTAGTGCTGCTATTATTTCAAAAGTAATAAAAGATAATGGAGAAAATGTTGTCAGAGGCTTATCAGATATTTCACATGGACTAAACAATATCGAAAATTAATTAAGACTATTAATATTTTTAATGATTAGTAGAGGCGAAACTATGAAGATAAAATTTGCTTGGATTATACCAATTACTATTTTGATTAGCTTAATATCATTATTGGAATTATATTTTGGTTATATGGTATACAAGTCCTATAAAGGAGTATATGATATTACAATTTTTCTTCCAATTGTATTTCAGCCATTGTGGTATAAATCACTTTTTAAAGAAAAAAAGTCTAATTACAAAATTAAAATTATTAAAGTGTGTATAATATCCATTTGCTTACCGCTGACAATATATTTTACTTTGCCGAAATATACATATGATGAAGGAAAAATGTTTGTTCAACAATATTTAGAACCCAGTAAAAATATTTCATTTGCCGACTCCCCTTTTGGAAAATGTACTATACCTGTATCAAATAAATCTAAAAAGTTATTTATATTTAATAAAGTATATTACTATAACATTATTTCAACAGAGGGTACTAAATATTTTATAGTTGATCCGATTACAGGTAAATTATCTCAGATGTCACAAGACTTTTGGAGAGGCTTGGGCAGAGAGGAGAAATAATGAAAGTAAGAAAAGCTACGAAAATATTAATTTTTGTAATCACATTAATAGGAATATTTTGTTTAGCTATTTTTCTATTAATGTTTATACTTTCTGGCTGTTCTACAGTACAAACCAAAGTGGTTGATTCACAGCAGCTCAATTTACAAAAACAATTATTACAGCCAAGCCAAGTAGTAGAAAATTACTTTAAATACTACAATGAAAAAAATAAAGAGGGTGGATATAATGGAGTTTTTAATATTAATTTCAATTATTATTAGTTCTTATTTGATATTGATAAAACTAAACGAATTAATTATTAATCAAGGTGAAATTAAAAATTACTTAAATAGAATTGAAGTGGCTATGGATGAAGATAAGAATCTAAATATTTAGTATGTAATATTCTTATAATGATCTGCTTTAGTAATTTATTATTAATTAAAATGGTGGAGGAATTTATGAAAAAGAAAGTGAGCTTTATTGCTTTGGGAATATTGATTATTTCACTATTTTTCACATTTAAATTTAGTGGAGGTGCAAAAACAATAGAAGAAGCAATAAATACACCTGGATCAAAGCCGGTAAGTATCATTTATGAAGAAAAAAATGATAAAGGAACCATTGTATTTTGCCATACCTCAGATTGGAATGGCTTATATACTGCAGTAGTAAAAAAGAATATAAATGGTTATAAGACTGTTTATAGTGGTGTAGAAGGAAATATAAAATTAGTTTCAGACAAATTTTGTATATCATATTCATATTTTCCTAATATAGAAAAAACCGCACTGCCAATATATTTTGGATTAATTGGAAGTTCTAATATTAGTAAAGTAAAAATTATTGAGAAAAAAAGAAATATTGAACGTGAAGCTAAAATCATTAATGCAAATGATAAAAGATTATGGCTTGTATATATGAATAAATTAGAGGGCTCAGATTTTGACATTATTGGTCTTTCTGCAGATGGTAAAGAGTTAACTAAAATAGATGGTGATATATCGCCTTACTCTGCTGAGCAAAAACCATTCAAAGGCTATAAATAAAAAATAAAATAGCCTCTTAAACACGAGGCTACTGCGATGATTTTTGGGTGGTTTTATGTGATGAAGTATTCTTTTCAAGAAATATGGTGCTTTTTTCAAGAATATCAAGTGATTCACATAGACATTCCTCAATCACATCAGGAGTTATTAACGTTGATTTTTTGTTCATTTTTTTACCTTCTTTCATATATTATTTTTAATTAATATTTTAACTTATATATAATGCAATAAAGTTCTTACATTGTGTCTTTGCAAAATATCTAATCTTCAAAGATTTTTGTGAAGTCACAATGTATTAGAACCTTTGCATTACATATATAAAGGATAACTCTCAATTGTGTATATTGCGTGTTGGTTTTGTGTGATTTTTGTGTAAATTATTAAGTCCAATTTAGTAATTTAGTAAATATAGGGGGTTATGGTGTGAGTGAAAGTGGATTAAATAAATTATATTGGGGATTTTTATTTATAATGCTCAGTTTTAGAATTCAAGGCTTTGATATTTTACCTGATATAGTGGGGTATTTATTCTTTGCTTTCGGTTTTAGGGAACTTATTTCAAGCAGCGATTATTTTAGTATAGCTGCAAAATATAATATTCCTATGACAATATTGTCCATATTTTCAATATATCAAAGACCTGCACAAAGTGGAGGTATTAATTTAGGGGTACTGGGTATATTTGGGATACCCATAGCAATAGCCTCTTTTGTACTAAATTTATTGGTTATATATAATTTGTTTATGGGAATTAAGGATATGGCAGAGAAAAGAGAGGAATCAGATTTAGCGAGAGAGTCTGATGAAAGATGGAACCAATATAAAATGCTGCAGATTGCATTATTATTTTCATTCATCTTGATTTTTATACCTCTATTAGGCGTAGTTTATCTTATTGTGCTTTTTATAATAGCAATTATACTTACAATAGGAATATTAGGCTTTATAAAAAGATGCATAGATACATTGACATAATTTCTGATCTAGGTATAAGAGCCAATGCTCGAAAACTGAGGAACATGGGCAGCAGCTTATGTTATCTTAAATTTTTCATAGAGGTTTAAGGGGGGAGAACAAATTAAGAGATTAAGAAGAACAATAATAGTAATTTGTTTGCTCACACTGGCAGTAAGCGGCTTTAGGAGCTTACCAGAGAGTAAATATTATAATAAAAATCTTAAGACATTGGTTAAAGCCAAAGAAGCGCAGGTAATTGAAGTGGGAAAAGGGATGAAAATAGATAAGGATACTGTATATATTAAAAGAATTATTAATACCTCTGATAAAACCTATATAAGATATGCTCTCATAAGACTTGAACAAGGGTGGTCTTTTTCTGAAGTAGCATTGAAGATATTTGACGATAAAGGAGGGGAGTATCATTATTTAGGTGGAGGCGGCTCAGGTAAGATATGGGGGCAGGATGGACTAATTGAAATTGATAGGATAAATAAGGATTCAAAGTACTTAACAATTAAACTTGATTGGTATGATAGGAAAAATGAATTAACAATTTCACTTGGGAAAGAGGGCGAAATTGTTGAAAATTAATGAGAAACATAAAACGACTATAGAGTGGACTATAGCCATAGTACTTATGGTAGTATCCTGGAGGTTTCCTCTTTTATTCTATGGAAGTTTTTCCCCTGTAAAAGCTCATGAGCAGTCAGAGAGAACTTATTATTATGGGCCTTCCAAGATAATTAAAACCATAGACTTAGATGGACAGAAAATATACTTATGCAGATATAAGGATTGGTATTCAGCCAACACTGTTAAAAAAGGAATTATTAAATGGTATCCAGGTAATGGTGTTAGTGGAATTCCAATAGATTACTCCAAACAAGTATCATTTACATGGAATGGTTCAGTCAATGAACAAAATAAAATGACAATGAAAGTTTATGGATACGTAAACAATCCTGAAATAACTACAATTGTACTAGCAGGGGAAAACCAAACAAACACATCAAGGTATGATTTGGATGAAAGTAGAATGTTTATTTTTTATTGGATGGAAGGCGACCAGACATTTAAAATAGGATATTTAAAGGGTCTAAATAAGGATGGGAAAATTATTTATGAAGAAAAGGTGAACTAACTTGTAAGTGTATTATGGGTAGACTTGGAATTTTATCCTGTTAAGCGTTAAAACAATTGAGGAGAGCCTCTATGCAAGAAGGTACAGATTTGTAAATTATTGAGACGTAATGATATTCAATTATGAAATAAGTAGGGGGAGTTGACTTTGACTAAAAATAAGGATGAAAAAAACATAACTGATGGCATAACATTTTTCACTGGAAATGATTTATTTAAAAAAAAGGAAAACCTCTATTTATTAAAGGTTTTTGGATTGTCAGGTCTTTTAATATTTTTATTTATAAACGTTTTTACTACTAGAGATATCACCATGTCTTACTTTCTATCGTTAATATCGTCAGTGTTAATTATCAACGGATATGATGAAATTAAAAAAGGAAAATAATTAATAAGGCTATTACGGAATATTCTTTGTTTACGTCACAATAGTTGATACCATTGTTATAACTAATTATATTTTTTTAGAGGAAGGGGAAATTATGAAAAAGCTAATAAAATTGCTTAGCGTTCTATTATTAGTTACATTAGTTTTAGTTGGATGTAGTGGTTCTGATGAAAGCAATGCTCAAAACGTTGCTAAGGAATTAGGAACAGAACTTTATACAGTAGATTCAAAAAAAATTAATGACTACAACGCTCTAAAGAAAATTGAAAATGTTCAGTCCATTGCTGAAGCTATGCAGTCCAATGATAAAACTATAAAATCCTTAATGACGGAAGACGGGTATAATATTCTTGTTGCAAACAGGGACAACACTCTAAATACTCAGGGTTGTACTGAAGGTAATTATACAATGCAAGTTACAGACTTAGCTTTATCGAAAAATGCTTATGATATCAAAGAAAATAAAGCAGGATATTATTTTGAGACTAAATTAAAGTTTATCTCAAACAAGGATAAAACTGAGCAGACAGATGTAGGGAAAGGATATATAGGACTTTCAAAGGAGAATGGGCAGTGGAAGGTTTCTGTATATAAAATGACTGTGTTACCAAAGTTGATAGAAGATACATTAAATAATAAGTAATTTTTTAAATAACAACATCCTTAAAAAACACCACATTAGTTGAATATTGTGTACAAAAAAGTTAAAAGGAGAAAGGAAGTTTAGCATGTTTGAAGAAGTTAAAAGGGAACTTATAAATGCCAAAGAAAAATTGCGGAGAAAACAAAAATTTGAAAGTTTGCTTAACCAGACTAGTGAAGCATTGCAAAAAGAATTAGATAGAAAGATAGAACTGGAAAATATTTTACAAGATGAGGATAAGGATGTTAAAAAACTTGAATCATTAAGTATTACTAGCATATTTTATTCTATCCTTGGGAGTAAGCGCGAGCAGCTTGAAAAGGAGAGACAAGAATTGCTTTCTGCTAAGCTAAAGTATGACGAGTGTTGCAAATCAGTTTTGGAATTAGAGAGGGAACTTGTATCTAATAAAGCTTCACTAAACAGTCTACTTGGCGCAGATTGTGAATATGAAGCTGCATTGAAGCGTAAAGAAGAGTTTATATTGCGATTAAAAGATGGTACTTCTCAAAAACTGTTTCAACTCATGGACAACTTAGCAGACCTTGAAGCACAGAAGAAAGAATTGAAGGAAGCAATTGCATCAGGTGAGACAGTACAAATTGAACTTGGACGTGTAATAAATTCTCTTGAAAGTGCTGAAGGCTGGGGAACATGGGATATAGTAGGCGGAGGTTTACTTGCCACTGCAGCTAAGCACTCACATATTGATGAAGCTAAGGAATATGCACATCATACAAAAATTGCATTGATACGATTCCAAAATGAATTATCCGATGTAGATTTAACAATGAATATAGATATAAATATTGGTTCCTTCGAAACATTTGCAGATTATTTTTTTGATGGTCTTATATCTGATTGGGTTGTACAATCAAGAATTCGTGAATCATTAGATGGTGTACAGCGTGTTGGAAACACTGTAGATAGTGTAATAGGTTCAATGGAAGAAAAGTTAAGTAGTGTACAAAATGACTTGCTTTTAACAGAAGAAAATATTAAATTACTTATTGAACAAGCATAAATGTAAGTTGAAAATCAAGATACTTTTCCGTATACATAATTATCCATATTATGTATAATTATTTTGGGAACAATTGTTATAACGAACGAAAGAAGCCCAGTAACTGGACTTCTTTTAATATAATTAAGTTTTAGTAGGAGGGGTTAATATATGAACATATCAAAGATATCATTCTTTCTAAATGCTGCAACGGGAGTATTATGTGTTGTGTTATGTGTCTTACTTGCTGCGGATAAAATAAAGCCCAAAAAGTCTACAGAAATTATTCTTGCTATATTTGTGACCATAACATGTTTAGAAACATCTATACTTTTATTTCTAAGCAGGTTTAAGTAGTTCACAATAATCTTATATTGTTTATAAAATGAATTAGATCAATCCAAATGTAAAGTAAGGAATGTCTGAAGTTAAATCACAATACTATTATAGGGGGGGCTTTAGGTGAAGAACCATAAAGGCGGCATATATAACGGCATAATTGCAGTTATAGAGTTTATTGTTGCACAAGGTATTATAAAAATCATAGGTGTTGAGAATATACCTGTAAAGTTTTATATAGCAATATTTGCAGCTGCATGTTTAGTAGTTATTATTGGAGTAATTAAGAATGGGAAAAAAGGCTATGGTATCAAATATAATATAACCTTTGCAATATTAATTGTGGTTTTGAATATAAGTATGATTGCCATGGTGCTAATGTTTAATGGTTATCAAGAATTGCTGTATAAGCATGGTTTGACAATAATAGCATTGGCGTTTACAAGTATTATCTCACTAGCACTCTTTGTAGTAATTTATGATATAGCTTATAAAATAAATCATAGATAGAATAATTATATGATTAAGAGTATTTATTTGTTATGATGGAGTTAAAAATCAGATATATCCTTATTCAATCACAGTGTTTTTAGATAGGGTAAGCAGCATTCAAGAACTTAGAGATAATTTATTCCAAAAGCATCCCAGTGAACTTAAATTACCTCCAAATACTATTGTGAGTAATCAGGTATTAAAGAAATGGAAATCACAAGGTTATAATGGCAGTGAATAAAAATATGAATTATGGTGGTATTGTAAACATTATAGCTATCCTATGTTAAAATTGTAATATATTATAAATTAAGGGAGGTACTTTTATATGACAAAAGCTGAAAAACATAAGGAGATATGCGAAAGATTATATCAAATATATGTGGCAAAAAATAAAGATTATGGTGATAGTTTTGGTGAAGGGTTTAAAGAATATGGTCTTATAATGCCTGCAATAAGATTAGATGATAAATTAAGCAGATATAAACAATTAATTAAGCATGAAGCTGAAGTAAAAGACGAGAGCATTACAGATACACTATTAGATTTAGCTAATTATTGCATCATGACTATCATTGAAATTGAAAATAAGGATTAAATGGACAACTAGTTTGTTGTTCCATGTTTTTCTTATATGAAGTAAGGATTATTTATACAAGGGGGGTAAGGTATTGGAAAAGAATAAACTATTGCCATTATCTATAATTATACTTGCAATTAGTATTATATTTGGTTCCATATGGATAGGATTCTCTTTAAAACAGGCTGCTAATAAAAGTATTTCTATTGGTTCAAAGGTTGACTCTCAAGGAAGCGATATTTTAGAATTTAATGAAGCTGCAAAGTATTTAAAGATTAGCGAATCGGAACTGCTATATCTTGTAGAAGGGAGAGGTAGTGGTATTAATTACATTAAAATTAATAATAAATATATCTTTAGTAAAGAAGGATTAGATAAATGGGTTCAATCTAATAGATTAGAAGTACAACAGTAAACTCTGATTAGACTGCTGCAGAAAGATTTGCTAAAAGCTACTAGAGAGTGGACAGTAAAATCAGGTATTAACCAATTCTACATGTTTAATAAAGTATTTTATTGGGGGGGAAGAATAGTAGTGAAGACAAATAATGATAATTCTTTTCTTGAAAGATACACACTAGTTATTTATTTTGTAATTACCTTTTTAATTACAATTATTTTGGGAGCGGCATATCAGTTTACAAACAATGTATTTATTTCACCGCAATATGCACCTACAATGGGACTTGTTCTCATTTGCGTGATGTCAAAAAATTGGTCTGTTTGGGGTAAAATGAATTGGAATCCAGTTAAAACCTGGAAAAATCTGTTGTGGATGTTAATATCGTTATTCTTGCCTGTGGTTGTAATCTTAATTACATCATTGATAATATCTTCTATGGGAAATCAATATGTGCTTTGGAAAGATACTATGTCAGGATATGTTATCACAATTATTGCCGCTATACTCGGATGTATTTCTGAGGAAATCGGCTGGAGAGGTTATCTTTTACCCGAATTTGTGGATAAGCATAATATGTTTTACAGCACAATAGCAGTAGGTTTATTATGGGGAGCATGGCATTGCAAATTTGCTTATGGAATATTTGGCTTTATACTGTTTGTAATGCTGATAATATGTTTTTCAATTTTTATGTCATGGATATATATGAAAACCAAAGGGAATTTGCTGTGTATGATATTGTTCCACTTTGGCGTTAATATAGGTTCTGTCACGCTTCTTCAAAATAGAGAAGGTGTTTTATTTTACGGTTTAGCAACCATTATATGTGTATTGATTTGTATCCCCATAGTTCTTAAGAACAAAAATGAATTCTTCAATAAAGGATTTTTAAAAACAACACCTATAATGCAAAATGAACATAATGTGAAATTGAGTTAATTGGCCTTCTTCTTTGTACACGAGCTAAAAGAACCCTAAAGGGCTCTTTTTTATATTGTCATAATATCAACATTATACTTAAGCATAGCCTAATTTTATTATTCTTATTTATATAAATGGTATAATATGAATTTATGTATATATTTTGAAAAAATAGAGGAATGTAACATATTTTATAGAATATTATATACTAAATTATTTTTATTAATTAATTGTCATCAACAGTATTGTTTAGTATATTGAAATTTTATCAGAGAGGTTGACACTATGAAAATTGGAATTATTGGACCTTCAGAAAATGAAATAATGCCCTTAATTGAGCAAATATCCAATAAGAAAGTAACAAATATAGCAATGCTCACATTTCACAGTGGCATATATGGAAATGTAGAAATCGTGGCATTATATTCTGGAGAATGAACTTCTGCAATTGTGCAGAATAATGATAAAGGAAAATGTATTTAATCAAAAAGTATACTTTGGAAGAATTGTTACTGGAGAATCATCTATAAGTGATATTGGTCGTGCTGAAATAATATCTAAAT
>JAQSXU010000387.1 GCA_029256485.1 Clostridiaceae bacterium | reverse complement strand
TCAAACTTTAAAGTTTTGTGTTACTAGCTTTAACTCTTTATACTTCAATTTTTCATTACTATTTATGAATTAATAATACTCTTGTAAATGCTACATGAAATACTATTGGCCTATTTTAATTTTTCTCTCTATGAGTATTTTTCTCATTTTTATTATATTTTTCTTTTCTGTTGTCTCTTGAACCATCTTTTCTGTTCATTTGGTCACCATTTTTATCTCCTATATTTAAAATATCTCCACTTAAATTTTTTGTAATTTCTATAATATAATACTTTTTCTAGGTTACTTTGAACCAGTTGATAAATTTACTATTAAATCAAGTTTGAATAGTGCTATTTTTTATTACTTTTAATCCATTCAGACCATGATGTTTGAAATTCATCTTTATCATCTTTACAGTAATTATAAAATTCTTCCATGAAATTCGACCTATCTTGACTTTCATCTTGATCTTCGCCTTTTAATAAATCTGATCCACCTATTAAAGTTTGGCGTTTCATTATATCTTCAAAGCTGACATTTTTTGCATTATGCATCATATCATACATTGCCATAAAAGTAGTAGTTCTCCCAGCTCCTCCTCTACAGTGAAAATGCAACCAAGTATCATGTTGAAGATTTTTCACTGATCCAACAAATAAATCCACTTGATCATCTAATGGTTTTTCATGGTCAGTTACAGTTATTCTCAGATAATTCATACCTAGACTTTTAGCTAGTTCTTCTTCAGTTTGTACACTTTCTGGATTGTTAATTTCACTAATTGTATTTATGGATTTACCTTTAGGCAGCTTATCAAAAGCAACGTGTTTATCTTTAGATATTCCATTTAATTTATTTTTCTCATCAGCTATAATTTCATCTCTGGAAATTCCTTTATTAGCTTGATCATTCTCTCCAAACCAACTTATTCCCATACCATTAACAAAGCCATGATCTTCTTGACGTAGGTCAACGTCTATGATAGACTTACTACCTATTTTTTCTTTTATCATAACTAAACCTTTTTCTGAAAGAGCACCACTACCGGAAATATTTAGATCAGACATTCCTGCCAGATTAACATCACCTGCTTTTTCACTGTTAATCTTATCTTTTGTAGTTCTAAAGTTTTTAGGAAGCGCAGCTTTATTTTCAGTGTCTATTACAAGATTCACCTTCCCATTTTGTATGCTTTCTGCTTTTGTATCTATGCTTTTGTTTGCTTTATACATATGTTCCACATAGAATGCAGCACTTAATGTACCTGTAATTATCAATATTCCTATAATATATATAATTTTTTTCTTTTTCATTAACTTCACCAATCCTTTTCTGTTTATATAAACTACTACAACTTCTTAAAGCTTTTTATTTCACATATTTAAAATTATAATAAGAGAATATCTTATTGATATATAATAATTGTGTGAACTTTATGTGATTTTATGAAAATTAAAAACAATCATTTATTTCTCACTGATTGTTCTTAATATTAGTACAAGGTAATTTGATTATAAAACTTACTCCAATATTGTTATTAATAGCCACTATTTCTCCATTATGAAAATCTATAATTTTTTTGCAAATAGAAAGTTTCATTCCAAAATTTCAATCTCCCATATAATTTATTTTATCATGGAATCAATTAGCGATTATAAAAAAAGACTTTTTATTTAAGCCTTTAGTATTATCTATATTTTCTTCCTAATGCACGCTAATGTTAAAAGGTACCTGCATTCTGCAAGTACCCTTTATGAAATTTATATTTGATTATCTTCTAAAAAATCGTTTTATGCTATTACAGTTGCAGGCACTTTAATTGTTACTGTTCCTGCAGGTGGAATATCTCCAACATTAACTATAATATTTTTAGATGTCGAACTTGAATCGACTGTTCCTTGAGTAGTTGTTACTCCATTAATATTAAAATCTATATGATTTGGCGCTGGATCACTTACTATTACTGCTTTAGCTGTCTTTGTACTAGTGTTAGTGACGACTATAGTATATGTGAAATTATCTCCCACCCATACATCTTTTACATCTGCTGTTTTCACTACACTCAAGGTAGTATCAGCTGATCCATGAAATATAATTGTAACATCTCCGCCAGCATTATTTGTATTATCACCTTTTGCATGCGCTATATTAACTATCTTATCTTCTAATATTGGATCAGTTCCTTTTGCTGTTACATTTACTACACACGATGCACTCAAATTGCTTCCATCTAATGTTGATACTGTTATTGTTGCTGTTCCAGCACCTATAGCTGTAATTTTTCCATTTTGGTCTACTGTTGAAACATTAGTATCTGATGAACTCCATTTAACATTTATTCCAGCTGGTGTTGTAGTTGAAATTAATGTTTCCGAGTCCCCTACTATCAAATTTGTGATTGATTTACTTATTAACGATATAAATTTGCCTTTTGATACTGTCACAGCGCATGTTGCTGTTAAACTTTTTCCATCACCTGTGGTTGCTGTTGAAGTTATAGTTATAATGCAACTTCCTTCTTTTATTCCTGTTACTTTACCAGTTGAATCTACTGTTGCTATTGAAGAATCACTGGATTTCCATGTAACACCTACAGCAGCAGGAGTTGTTGTTACTATTAATTGTTTTGAGGAATCTACTGATAAAGTTAACATTGAGTTGTCTAATGTTAATCCCCTCGGTAATAAGTATCCATCATTATCTATATCAAAACAATCAAATCCAAAGCATCTATCAGTTTCATTTGGTATATCTATAATAACATCATGGACTTTTTTATCTAATCCAGTTTTTTCATAATACAAATTTTGTGCATTCGGTGAATTCACTGCTCTATATGCACTACAGGTTTCAAAATTTATACCACCGTCAAATGAAATTTTGCTTTTTTGAATTCTATTAGAATAAATATTGTCATACAATCTTAATTTTGTACCATAAAATGAAAACTTAATAGTTCCAGCCTTTTTTTCATAAGCATGTAAGTTATTATTATAATATCCCCAATAACTATCACTCTTCATACTAACGCCATCAGAATATAATACATTAGAATTTGTATCATCATATCTCTTCCATCCATTTTCTGGATTTCTTAATGTATCCCCTACTTTTGCATTATTTTCAACAGTATTATTTAATTTAACTGTTCCAACCACATAACTATCATCAGCAAAAGCATTAATTGTCCATCCAAATACAAGTATCAAAGACATTGCAAACATTATACTAAAATTTTTGAAGTAATTTTTCATTTATCATTTCTCCTTTACTTTTCAATAATAAATGAATGCGCATTCCATATATATAT
>JAQSXU010000386.1 GCA_029256485.1 Clostridiaceae bacterium | reverse complement strand
TATATCTATGAATTATAAAAACTATTTTAATAATATATTAAATATAGAACAGATGGCTAATTATCAAACCTATATAATAGGTAATGAGGGAGGATTCAATTATTCTGATAGTAATGAGACTTGGACAAATGCTTATTATAGTTTATGGTTTGCTAAACAATTAAATAGAGCTGATTTAACTCAATATTACAAATTTTATAAGACAAAGTTTAATGGTGTAAATATATATGATTTGTTATGGTATGATCCGACCTTGTACAAAACTACTTATAATGCTAATAATAATTTGGATAAGTATTTTGCAAGCACTCAATTGGTTACAATGAGATCTATGTTTAATAATAATTCTAGCACATTTGTAGGTTTTAAGGGTGGATTAGACGGAGAACCTCACGGAGATTTAGATATTGGTTCTTTTGTTTATGAGACACTTGGAGTTAGATGGGCGGTGGATTTAGGTGCTGAAAATTACGGTGTTAATGGATATTTCAATGATAAAATAAATGGAAATAGATGGAATTATTATAGGGCAAGAGCAGAGGGGCATAATACATTAGTAATAGGATCCTCAAAGCATGAAGATCAAGTATTAGGTAGCGAATCAAAAATCATTAGAAGTAACTTATTAAATACTGCCGAACCTTATGCAGTTTTAGATATGACATCAGGGTATTCTGATAAGGCTCTTAATGTTCAAAGAGAAGTAAGACTATTAAATAATAGAAAGGATTTATTGATTGCTGATAATTTTACTTTAAAACAAGAAGAAGATGTAACTTGGCAAATGCATACACAGGCAAATGCAAGAATAGTTGACGGTGGTAAAGGAGTTATATTAACTCAGGATAATAAAAATGTTTATTTAAAACTTTTATCAGGTGGAAACATGGTATTCCAAGTTGTAGATGCAGTACCAAGCAGTACATCACCAAATCCTCCAGGACAGACAAAAAATACAGGAATTAAAAAGGTTATAGTTAAAACAAAGGGTAAAACTGGGAGTATAAAAGTACAGATGACTCCTCTTGAAAATCAATCTTCCTATATTAATAATGGAAGTTTTGAAGATAATTTAAATAATTGGGGTATTTGGAAAGGAAACAATAATTTAAAGATAGGTATAGATAATAAAGTAAAAAAAGTAGGAATAAATTCAGTTAAAATTTCTAATTTAACTAATACGACTACAAGTGGTGCAATAAATGAAAAAATAGATGCACATTATTTTATTGGGAAAGCAATAAAGATTACGCAGTTGATAAAAAGTGATAAATTATCTGGTAAACTATTGTTGACAGCTAGGTTTGTAGATGAAAATGGTATAAATGTAAGCAGTACAGATACAAAAACAATAGATATAAGTGGAACTACAGATTGGAATCAGCAGAAATATTCTATAAATGTACCCAATAACGTTAAAATTAAATATATTATTTTAGAATACGCCTATAGTAATTCTAAGGGAACTGTATGGTTAGATGATATACAAGGAGAAATAGTGACACAAATTACAATGAGTAATATTATGAAGAATGAAGACTTTGAAGAGGGACAGAGTTATTGGAATGTATGGAAAGATAAAGGAAGTTTTAACGTGGATACTGATAAATCTGTAAAAAAAGATGGAGTAAAATCAATAAAAATATATAACTTCGGTGCTGCTTCTGCTAGAGGAACGTTGAGTCAAACAATAGATGGAACTCAATTAACAGGTAAAGCATTAAAAGTAACACAATGGATGAAAAGTGATAAATTATCAGGTATTGTAAATTTAAGAGCTAACTTTATGGATTTCAATAGTAAGGCAATTGGAAGTATGGATATAAAAACAATAGATATAAAAGGAACTATAGATTGGAATCAGCAGACATATACAATAAACGTACCAAATGATTCAAGGATAAAAAAAATAGACATACAATATTTGTATGATAATTGTACAGGTTCGCTGTGGTTAGATAGTATAACAGGCTTAAAGGTGAATCAAGTAACTACAAATAATATTGTAAAGAATGGACACTTTGAAGAGGGACAAAGTTATTGGAATGTATGGAAAGATAAAGGAAGTTTTAACGTGGATACTGATAAGTCTGTAAAAAAAGATGGAGTAAAATCAATAAAGATATATAATACAGATAATGCTACTACAAGAGGTTTAATAGGACAGACATTAGATGCAGCACAGTTAAAAGGGAAAAAATTAAATATGACTCAATGGATAAAAAGTGATAGGTTAGTAGGTACAATTAGGCTAAGAGCAATTTTTACAGATGTAAATGGAAGAACGATTAGCAATATGGATCTGAAGACCATAAATATAAAAGGAACAAAGAACTGGAATCAACAGACATATACAATAAATGTACCAAATGATTCAAAAATCAAAAATATAGAACTGCAGTATATATATGATAACTGTACAGGAACAATATAGACTACGCTAATTTTAATAGTTAGCGTAGTCTATTATGTTTATAAATATTACATGTAGTTTTAGAAGCTAAAACAATTGTAGTAATAAGTCATAAAATAATTTTAATTATTTGTATCCCAATTCTGAAGTTTTACTAAATTAGGTAAGGATAGATTTTTATTATAAACTAATGGTGATATTGCAACACTAATTGTCGTATCATCTACTTCATTTAAATGTATTGCTAATTTGTCCATGTTATTATGTGTTTGATTAGGAGGATTAGGGGAACTTGGTAACGGTTCAGCCGTCATTTTTTCAAAATAACCATTACTAGGTGACAAAATAGAAACTAATATTTTTTTACCATTGTTTGAAAGTATAGCACTTTTTTTATCCTCACTTATTTCAATTTTGGCTTGGGTATGTGCAAACCACCATATATCAGATGACTTATTAGTAACAATTTCATCTTGAATTAGCATTGTTCCAGTATTTTTATATAGAGCTACTCCTCTTTCTACAGATATGGCATCAGTTTTATATGCATCTGTTATATTTGCAATGGCAAAGGATTTCTTAGAACTTGATTTAAAATTTTCTATATTAGTCTTTGCATAAACATCTTGATCTGGTTTTGAGTTTGGATTTATAACTAAAGTGTTATGACCTTCTGCTCTTTTTCTATAATATTGCCAACGTTGACCATTTAGTCCCATATTCCAGTATCCTGGTAAATTATAATTCTCTGAGCCCAGATCAGAAAACCAACGAACCCCTAAAGTATCATATACAAAAGTGCCAATATCTAAGTCACCATGGGATAAATTATTTGATCCTGCTTTAAATCCAATAAAGGAATCTGTATTTTTATTTATAGAACTATGTAATCCAACAACTTCTAATTTTCTGAAATACTTATCTTGGTTTTTTATTGGTACTTCCTTAGCTTTTTTATTTCCCCAAATAAATGTTATGGCAGTTGTATCTTTTATACTGGCTACTTTATCATAATACCATGAATATTCTCCATTTTTAAACTTGTCGGATAACCATAATAATACAGGAGATTTTAATTTCCAAGATCCAGAGTCAGAAAAATTAAACATACCATCTGAACCTGCTAAATAAATAGGAAAATTACCCGTGGAAGATAGACCAGATGCTTTTGATAGATTATAATCAGTATTCAAAGCGGAATCTAGTGAAGATATAAAATAACCGCAATAGGTAGTTCCATAATCCCAGTATCCAGGACCTTCATACCAGCCACCATCCGGTGCATAGTTAGTTAGCGTTCTAGGAAGATATTTGATTGCATTTTCAAGTACTTGCCCTGAAATTGTTCCAAATTCGCCTCCTTCATCACCTATAGCAAGGGCACCTAATCCTATTCCAGCATTACATACACTATTCCAATTGGTATCACCATTCATAGAAGAATTTTCCTCCTTTGAAAAGTCTATTGCAGGTTTTAGCCCTTTAGTTAAGATGGCATTTCGTATAACTAATTTTTGATTATTTGATAAATAGTCATATAGCCAATCATAACCAATAGCTGCTGCATTAGTCATTTCAGCAGTATCAAGGAAATGAACTGGATGCCAGTCAGGAAAAGATTTATAATTTGAAATGGTTTCTAGTTCAAGCCAAGCACGATCAGCATATTTTTTTTCATTAGTTATTTGGTAGATAAAAGCTAATGCTTGCACTCTGTTAAGAACAGTTCTACTTATGGGTAAAAGTCTTACTTTGTCAGGCAATTCATATTTAACAGGTTTCTGTTTTAGCATAGTATCTGCCTGCTTTTTTAAATAATTAAATCTTTCTCTCATAGTCTTATCTTTATGTATTTCCAATTTTATATTTTCAAAATCCTCACTTGTTGCCATTAGTCTTGGATGTTGATTATTTTTATTATGTTGTTTTAATAATTTTATAATATGTTGTGAATCTGGTTTGTAGATTTCTGGGTCCTTATCTAAAATTGAAACTCTACTTGAAAAGTGTGAAATGGAGTTAAACATAAAATAAATAAATATTACGATTAGTACAACAATTAAAAAAAGTTTTTTATAAATATTCTTCACATTGAATCTCCTTTGTATAAGTTTATAATTTATAAATAAATTATAAACTTATTATAACTTATTTTCTATTATTAGTTCAATTATTAAGAAGTAGTTAAGTATTAATAGAAAGTAATTAATAGTTATAAAATATCTATAACAGTTTATAAAGTGGTACGATTAATATAAAATATCAGTTTTAGGAGTGCAACAAGTAGAAAAAGTCAGGCTTCTAAATTTGATAGTGAAAAACTTAAATATAACTATTGTTTTTATATAAAGGTTTAATACATATTATTATTGAAAACAAAAAGTATTTACATAAAATAGAGAATAGATACAAAAATATGTTGGAATATGTTATTAAATAATATATAATA
>JAQSXU010000103.1 GCA_029256485.1 Clostridiaceae bacterium | reverse complement strand
AATTGACGTTCCTGGAGTCTTACTTTTTTTATTAGCCTTTAGATTTGCTATAATAATTAAAATACTTATTAAATTAATTATAGAATACTGGTATACAAAGGTTTCATCAACATATTTAAGATTTCTTATCCAATCGAGGATAAAAAAAGAAATTAGAGCCAAAACTATAACCTTCCAACCAGCTTTCTCAATATTTAATTTTTGGCTTATTAATCCAATTAATATAAGTATAGCTCCTTCAATAAACCAGATCACTGGTATCCAAGTATAGGAAACAAAAAAAGGAGTAAGGCTGATTATTAAAATCAGAACTAAAGCTAATATTTTATTTCTCCATTGCAAATTAATTCCTTCCCCCATTAGTTACTTTTTCACTACAGCTTTCAACTTTTTTTAGATTCCTTTCTGTTAATAACATATTATTCAAAATATCTTCATCTACATCTAAAAAATAATATGCTTTGGAATTCAGAGACTTTTTTAATGTATTTAAGGAGATTTTGAAATTTTTAGTTACCGCTTTTATTAATTCTGGTGTATTAATCTCATATAGATTTTTATAGTCTTTTAGTTCCCTTTGAAAAGCTAACAAGCCATCAATTTTGCAAACAGTATATTTACTCTCCGTTATTTTAGAAAGTGCAGAACCCATAAAGAAATCACCGCTACTTACCTTACCAACTACATTACTAGCACAAGTAGGAAATTCATCATGATGCATGGCAACAATTTTTCCACTTTCCAGCATTAAGAAAAAATTAAAACCTCCAAAATCCATTGCAATTAATATACCTGGAAAATATTCATTCTTGTTTCCCATATTAAATAATTCAAAATATGTATAATAATCATTACAAGCAGCACTTATGCCATTAAAATTTAAAGGTCCTTGTATGCTTTTTACTGAAATTGTTTCTTCAATAAACTTTTGAACTCCCTTATCAAGCTTTTTTAATTTAAAGGTATCCTTAAGTTCTTCAAAAAAGCCTTTGAAATTATTTTCAATCATTGCCTTATAAGCCTTTCTTTCAAGACCAGAACCTTGAGCTAGACTTTCAATTTCTTTTTTACTTAAATGTTCCATAGTTTTCCTCCCATAATTTGCTCATTACCTGAAAATAGTTTTCCTTATGTTCCTAGTCTTATTACTTCAGCAGGCATCTCTCCATTTATTGAAAATAATCCTCCAGTAAACGATAAATACAGTTCAAAATTCATAGGCTTTAATTCTGAGATATCCCAAGTGCCACCTAATGCGATTGCTGGTGTTGGACATAATACTTGTTTAGGTAAAAGCTTAATACCAAAACTTTTCCATAACTCAAAGCGAGGAGCACTAATTATTTCTTCCATGTTATCAATATTCCCCAAATCATTAATAAATTCTATTAGAGAATAATTCGATTCTACAATTTCTCCATATTGAGTATTTATTAAATAAAGATCTTCCCCAGAGGTTAACATTAGAAATCCAAATACTGATGTTCCAAATAATTTCATACCCTTTGGCAGATAATTTTCCCAGCCACCAAGACTGTTTACTTGTTCCCTAACAGATAATATTGATATTAAGCCATCTGCAAAAATTCCTCCACCAACTTCTCTTTCAAATAGCCTTAAGCTTTTAGAATTAATTAACTCCGAATTATATATACCTAAGCCCGTTAATTCTTTTGGTTTTCCAAAAGCTTTTTGAAACTGCTCAAATAACATTAACTTCTCCCCTTATTTCACTTTCAAAAATTATCACTCTATTTATAAAGAATAAGTTTCTTGTACTAAATTATAAAATTTAAATATAAAACTGTATTGTAAAAAAACGACACCAAAATATGATGTCGCTTTTTATAAGATTTCATTATATCCAATGACTAAAATAATCTTCATCCCAATAATACCATCTTGAGTTATATAGTTCTTTAGTGCATTGATATATAGCTGGATCATTTTTTTCCAGTGCTTTAGCAAGAGATGAAAAAGAAACACTGCTGCTTAGTATCTCATCTGCTGAAAGATCAACATGCTGCCAATCCTTAAACTCTAAAAAATAATGTAAATCTTTATTCTTAATTTCACATTTTCTTAACAATTCTTCTTGAGTAAGAAAGAATTTATTTTCATATAAATGTACAAGTAATCTTAATATTTTAACAGGTATTGGCATTGATAAATCCTTTGATATATGAGCAGCTTGCCATTGATTTTCAGAAATAGATATCTCCATAAGCTCTCCTCTCAAGAGGATTTTAAACTCATTTGGGTTTAGAATAAAATCATTATTGCAATTCCAAAAAGGAAAACCATCTACTTCCTCAAGTACTTGTTCTGCAAATAACAAGCCTTGTTTATCCAGCATACTACCATAAACATATATTTCATTTATAAATTCATTACCTTTTATGAAATTAATCATTTGAAATACAATCAACCATTCTTCCATTGAGCTTCTAAAAACATTAAGCCTCATTGCTGCATTATAAGCATTATAATTATTGGGCATTGGGAAATTATAATTTAATGCTTCATTGTTTAAAATATCTAAAATGTCCTTTGCAAAGATACTCTTATTTTTCAAAATTTCTCACTCCATAATACAATCTTTTTTCAAATTATATTTTTTGTGGTATAGATTTAGGTATTGCATCAAGTAGCCACCACTTCCAAAATTCAGGTTGTTAAAATTAATCACCAGTAGGTGGCATAAAAAGAGGTATTGCCTCCAAAAGCCACCATCTCCAGAATTCATCATATTTTTGTATATCCCCTATTTCAAAGCCTTCCATGCTATAAGGTGTCCCTCCGCCATAAGCACAGGCAGCGTAAAAATACATATCTTCTTCATAAAATTCTTCAAAGGTATCAATTTCATTATTATCAATATTCAAAGCTTCCTTTGAATTTATAATTATCTTCTCTTCAATATCCTTTTTTAGATGCATATATTTTAAAATTTCTTTCTCTGATTCCTTCAAACCTGACATCACTGCAAGTCCAACCATAGCTTCTGGAAATCTATGAACTTTATGCTGAATATCCTTAATATAAGTCTTTTCTATCCACTGTTTCATAAAATTCCAATCTTCTTCCCAGCTACTCATTATTTCCACAGCAGTTTCTTTATTTATTGCTTCCTGAAGTTTATAAAATTTCTCCATTAATTCATCAACTTTTGTGTTATTTGACCAAGTTTTCTTCCACAAATAAAGAATTTTGTGTAAAACATTTAATTCAAGCTGTAGCCTGAAAGCTGGTCTTGAAAGTGCAAATTTACAGTATTTATTAATGTATAAACTTATTTCATTTATTATTGCGATGCGAATCCCTCTTTCCAAATGATGCAGAGGATGTTCCTTTATACTTTTAAGTGCTATTTCAATTAAAGTTCTTAACGTAACTAATCCATTGTCTGTATACCACTGTAAAACCTCAGCTTCTGAGTATTTTAAGAATTTATGTCCATCAAAGCCATATTTCCAAGGATAACCCCTTTTATCTGGATCTTTAATGGTAATACTGCATAATGCTAGGTCTTGTGGTTTCTTTAAAAGGTAGTTTGCGAAAGAACGATAAAATGATTCCATCTGCTCAGCTTTCATGGTTTCTGATCTTTTTACTAAATTTATACTAACATAGGAATTATCCTGTGAACCTCTAATTTCAAGTACACCCAAAGCACCTGCAGCATTTTCTACTAATAGGTAACCATAAAAATCACCGCCATCGCAACAACCTTCTCCTTTTTCATCCATCGAAGCAATTGTTCCAAGAATAGCTCCATCAGTGAGATACCAAAGTCGAGCAAGTAACCAAGATGGAACAAATTCCTTACTTATGAACTTTTCGATTTCTACCAATATATCTGAACCATCATACTGCACAAGTTCTTCTTCTGATAATTCTGTCTTTGGAGGCCTATGCATGCCCTTCTGTGCGTCCCATAGCCAAATATCTTCTTCGTAATGAAGATCATCAATGTATTCTTCATAATCTTCTTCATCATGTCCTTCAATAATTCGGCAATAATATCCTCCACCTACATAAAATTTAAATAAGTTATTGCTATTCAACATCGCCTTTATTCCTCTTCAAAACTATAGGAATACCTGCAAAAAGCATTATTGTAAAAACTAATGCAAATGCCATAACTATAATAAATGTATTTTCATCATAAGTATTAAGTTCTTGAAAGTTGTTTATCACATCATTTGGAGTAATTGCATACTTGTCCTCAAATTTCAACCCTAATTCTTCATACTTTTGCGGAACATTATTATCAATACTTATGTCTTCTGCCTGCTTACCAAAAACTTCTCCTGTTTTTATATTTACTATGGTGGTTTTTGAGGTTGGATATCTAGTATATAAATAATCTTCAAGCTTATATTCTGTAGTTGGCATAAAAATTGTATCACCATTATGTCTATATTCTCCAGCTAAAGCATAAAGCCCAGTAGTTTTTTCATATCCTATTATACTTACATAACTTTTATCTTCAGGAATTTCAAAAGCCATACTATCATTAATTTTATATAAATAATATCTATGCTGATTAGGTAAATTTACATGTACACGATTTATTTTCATTCCTTTTGTTCCTAATTTATTTCCTACTAAAAAAGCCATAAAGATTATAAGTAAAAATCCCCATAAAACAAAATAATATTTTTTATAATTCTTCATTTTCATTCCTCCTTGTACAAGATTTAATTGAGTATATCTTTAATTTGAATTACTACATTAATGCTGCAAGATAAAAATCTCTATATTTTTTCTCTTCAAAATCAATATCCATCTTCTCTTTATGTAGTGCTATTGATAAAATAGCATTACACTCTGGTTCATAACAAGGGAAGTTTTCTGGATCATATATAGGAGTTTCACTTTCTTCATATTCCTTAAACCAACCTTCTGCAATTGCTATACAATGCTCCTTTACTTTTTTCTCATTCCTACTTGTAATAGCATGGTATAAATTAAGCCAATAGGCATTATCATGAAGATTAGATTTTTCAGGCAAGGAGACTTCTTTTTCAGTAATTAATTTATATATTATAGTTGCTGGAATGTTACTTTCATAAGGTTTAGGCCAACTTTCATATCTATCCTTATTAAAATCTCTAGCTAAAGCAAAATTAATAATAGCCTCTTGTGGATTATTAGGTTCCTTTTCATCTTCAAATATACATGAATCTATTTTAGCCAATATTGAAAACCAGGTCTGACATCTGAGTTTTGGTGCACCTGCAGCCAGCTCCAGAGAGGAAAGCTTAAAAATTGCATCTCTATAATAATGACTTCTAATATTATTATTTGTATTTCTACTAAAGCCATCAAGTAGATCTATGTGCGGAGTACTAAGACGTTTATAATCTTCTATGGCACCTGGAATTCTTTCTTTACCAAAGCAAAAAGAATACTCTAATAACTGTAAAATATTTATTTTTATATAATGGTAAGTAGCCCAGTCTGGTTCTATAAATATTACTTCTGAAAAATCAGGATTGGAGTTTTTACCTATCTGCATACACTTTCTGCAGGCTTTTCCCTTCCAAAAAAAATCTCTTCCAGAATAGATCTCTATATCTTCCATGTCACAATCACAATCTTCAATTAAGTTTTGATCCTCTTTCCAACATTTATCCATTTCCTCAAAGGAATTAAATAGTTTTGGCCTCATTAAATCAACAATTCCATCATATTCACAATACACTATTTTATTATCTTTCTTAAATTTAGCTAAACCAATTGAATTACTCATCCTAAAGTCTCCTCTTTGCTCTTAAGTTTTCTACTTCACGAATAAAAACGTCTTCTGCAATTTGTTCCACATCACTGGTGCTGAAAAAAATATCTGCAATATACTCATTACCGGGAGTAAAATCTCCTGAGCTCCAATCATATTTCAGCACTTCATGTATTTTACTTTCTAGCCAAATCATCTTAACTGGTCTGTCACCAACCAAATAATATTTTGTAACACAATTATCTGGACAAAATTCTACCTCAACACATATGCCTCCATCTTTTGTAAATCCAAGGAACACAGTATAATTCTCTAATTCAAATTTTATCTCTGCATTCTTATTACCAACATTTTTTTGATTTTCTAAAATCCTTTCATCTTGAACCACTAAGAGGTGGATGGCCCCTCTTAATGCATTTCTTTCACTATCATTAAAAGCATACTCATCTTCTGCTGCTAACTTTAGTCCACTCATATATGTTTTTGTTTTATGATGGTATATCATTGTTCTCTCACCCTTCTTGATTAAGATATCCCTACCCAATTGCCTGCTCACCGTAAAGTTGAAAGCCTTCCAAGCAATTGAATTATTTGCATTTATTTATACTCTAAAATTGTCCCGCCATCGCTTTCCATCAATTCGCCATAAAACCATAGTTCAGTTTTATATCATAAATCTTCATCATGAATAATTTCTATATATCCTTGTTCCTGTATAATTTCATCTAAATTCTTCAATCTTGTTCCCCTTTGCAAATTTCTAAGAATTCTTCAAGGGAATACTCTTCACCAGATTAAAATTCATATACTTTGTCTGCAATATACACAGTTCCGTCCAAATTAATTTCTTCCTTTTCTGAAATTAGCTCTCCTTTAAGTTCGCCAAGCTTATTTTCCCAGTCTCCAAGAATAACTGTTTCTGCTTTCTCTTCATAAGCATTATAATCAAAAAGCAAATCAGATAAATCCCCTTCTGTAACAGGTTTACCTTCCATATCTCTTACAACTAATTCTCCTTCTTCAGTAAAGTGAGCAACTAGCTTTTCTGGAACAGTAACTTGAATGAAAGGATGAATGTCTACTGTTGCCTCACATTTGCCATTAGTATAGCGATTCACTCTTATAATTTGTCCATATGAAAGTAATGCATAGAAACCTAAGTGAGTTTTAATTCTTGCTATAATAATTTTGCTAATATTCTCTGCACAGCTAGATACCATTTTAAAATCTTCTCTCATTCCACCAGGTTCTACTGACATTTCTAGATAGTAAAAACTTTTACTAGACTGTGGCTCTTTTACAAATAGTTCTTGATAAACTGGATTGTAACGAAGTGAAGTGAAACATGCAAAAGTATCAACCTTTTCTCTTATATTTGGATCAACTTCAAGAGCTTTTTGAAGCCATATTATTGCTTGCTCCTCATTATTTGTAGAAACATATACCTCGGCCATGGTCAAATAAGGAAAAACATAGTTTGGATCAATTCTTATACAAAGTTTTAAATCAGAAATTGCCTCTTGAAATTTTTTCTTAGGTAAATATTTATTACACACACGATTATTTAAAGCATCAGTTATTACTCTTATAGAAATACCTAATTCTGTTAACATTAATGTTTCTAGGTTAGTATCAGTTCCCCATATATATGTATGAAAAATTTCGTTATTTAGGTTTATTACCTCAGAATCATAATCCAAAGCTCTAGCTAAATCATCTACACTATCTGATTCCGCTAATAAATCTGCAACATAGCCTGTCTTAGGCCCTCCTAAGTATTTTGCCATTCCTCTGAGGAAAAGTGCTTCTGGCCATTCCTTAGCAACTTCTAGGGCTTTGTTTATTTCCTCTACGGCCTTTGCATATTCCTCTTGTTTTATCATATCTTTACCCAATTGAAGCAATTCCCTTGCTTCGTTTAGAATAACTTTCTCTTGTCCTACAATTTTACCGTATCTGACATATGGTCTTAAAGGTGCGTAACAGTCATAACCATCAATTTCTCCAATTCTTTTTGGCGCCTTTTCCACAGCTATTTCAAGCCAATCTAGGGCCTCATAATAATCCTCCATTGCAACATATAGTTCTGCCATAGTAAGCAATGCCATATCATAAGAGGGATCAATCTTTAATGCTGCTTCCAAAAATGGAAGTGCCAAAGAAAAAGACTTAGCTTCAATTTGCCTGCAGGCTCTAGCGTTAAGCGTTGACAAAACAGCTTTCTTTGTAAACCCTTCCTGTTCAAATAACCTAGAAAGTGATGGATCAAGCTCCAATGCCTTTACTGCATCCTCTGCTGCCCCCCATGTATTTTCCCGCAAATATGCCATATGTGCTCTACGAAATAAAGCTTCTGGCCATATAGGCTCCTTCTCTGCAGCCATGGTAAAAAAATTAAATGCTTTATTATAATTTTTCTGTTCCATAGCCTCAAGTCCCAGATTAAAATATTCCTTTCTTAGCTCATCTATTTCAAGCTTTTCCATATTCCTTTTCCTCCTATAAATTTCTACCTAATAATTATGTATGCACTCTTGTTGTTACAATACCTGCAAATATTCCACTGCTAAAGGTCCCACCAATAACAACGGGATATTCTGTACCATGAACTACAGAAAACTCCACTAAATCTTTGAGATAAGATTTCATTTTATCACTGGCACTCTTAAATGCTTCTAAAGTTTCTTGCACCAAATCTTCCTCATAATCTTCTTCAAACTCATCATACCAGAAGATGCAGAAGCGTTCTCCTAAAGTGTCGTATTCAACGATTGCCCCTTTAGGTACATCATCCTTAGCTGCAAAATCAGGCAAACCATCTAGAAGCATTTCTCCACAGTATACAAAAGGATAATATCCTTTGTCTCCTTCTGAATCTAAGGATGTACATTCACCATTTCTTAATATTTTTACTATATCTTTTGAAAAAACTATAGCCTCTTTCAAATCTTTCTCTTTAAGCTTAGCAGCCTTTGGATTAGAACCTTCTCTAAAAAATCCATTAGTATAAAAACGTCCTTTTAATAAGCAAAGACAAGATGCAAGTGAATTATTAATTTTAGTGTCTTCCATATCTCTAAAGCTTTCCATAAACTTTAGCTTTTCAGATCTCTCATCTAAACTTTTATCTAATTCCTCTTTAATAAGTATCTCATAATCAGATCCTGCTTCACTTTTGTAATCTTCGCAATCTTTAGCTTGATTTGGCTCAATAAATCTATTAACTCCTAGAAATTCTAAAGTATTAATTTTAAACTTTATACCTTGTTTCCACTCCCAACCAATTCGAGCATCATTTATTAAATATTGAGATATAATTTTGAAACTATCTTCTACTTTTGCAAAGTAATACGAGAAAAAATAACTATTCCCTTTTTCTCTGTCCGTACTTACATAAGCACGATAAACAATTTCATAATCTGTATGTTTATAGACCCTTATAAGAAAAATTTTACGTATAGCTTTAATTTTAACTTCCTCAGCAAAAATGCTAAAATTTTCAGTTCCAGTATTATAAGGTCTTATTACTCCAGATTTTAATCCCTTCATATAAAAAACATCCAGTTTTTCAACTTCTTTATTAAATCCGTCCTGATTTAAATCTTCTCTTGCTTTAGCTAAAGTAATTTTATACTCAGTTTCTAAAAAATTCTGAAGAAATTCTAATGCTTCTTTTTCAATATAACATGCTTTTCCGCTCATATTTTTCCTCCCTTCACCTTCTTAAATTTATCCTTGTAACACTTTCAAATTCTCCTCTGCTTCAATATTCCCCATTTCAGCTGCTTCTTCCCAAAGTTTCTGAGCAATTTCATAATTCTTTTGAATTCCAAAACCATGATAATAAAAACGTCCCAAATTATTTTTAGCATTACCATGACCATTTTCTGCTGCTATAGTATAGCCTTCAAAAGCTTTAGCTAAATCCTTTTGTACGCCTTTACCCATTTCATAACATAAGGCAAGATTGTACCATGCATGCGTATCTCCTTGTTTTGCAGCCTTTTCATACCAAGAAAATGCTTCTTCATAAGATTTCTCTACTCCACGTCCAAATTCATAGCAGAGTCCTAAATTTGTCATTGAGAATATATATCCCCGAATGGCAGCTTCCTTATACCATTTCACAGCTTTTTCAAAATTAACTGTTGTTCCTTTTCCATATTCATAACACAAAGCAAGGTTAAACTGAGAAGTTATATTTCCTTGCTCTGCCGCCTTCATATACCAATAAAATGCTTGTTTTTCATCCTTATTTACACCTTGTCCTTCTTCATAACATAATCCAAGGCTTCCCTGAGCCTTAGAATCCCCTTGTTCTGCAGAAAGTTTATACCATTTAAATGCTTCAGAATTATCCTTATTCACTACTTGTCCAAGTTCAAAATAAGTTCCAACATAATATTGTGCTATAGCCTTCCCTTGCTTTGCAGCTTTTAAATACCAATTAAAGGCTTCAACTTTATCATGATTTACCCCTCTTCCGTATTCATAACAGAATCCCAGGTTATATTGAGCTATTGCATTTCCTTGCTCAGCAGCTTTTCTATACCAATATGCTGCTTTTTCATCACTTTGCAGAATGCCTTCTCCATTTTCATAAGACCAGCCTAAATTATTTTGTGAACGACTGCTTCCCCATTCTGCCATTTTTGTATACCAAAGAAATGCATTAGTAGCATTATATTCTACTCCAATTCCATCTGAAAAACATTTCCCTATACTATCAATAGCTTCAGGATAACCTTCCAGCGCAGCTTTGCAAAACCAATAAAAAGCCTTCCTATTATCTTGTTCCCTTTCATTGTTGCCTGTCAAATAGTCATTCGCCAATTGATACATTTCTTCAGCACTCTTCGTATTTTTCTCAATATTCACTTCTGAAACTTCTATATATCCCTGTATCAAATTAAGTTCCTCTTGGCTTAATTCTACAATTTTGTTCTTCATCAACTTCTATACCTCCATCCCTAAATAAAAATCAATTTATTATCTCTTACTTTTTAAATTCTGCTAGTATTACACCTTCTTTTTCCAAACTATGAAAAGCTTGAATCATATCTTCCTCAGTTAAACCCAATTCATCAAAAATGGTATCTAAAGAATTTTCATAAGCTTTTTTCTTTAAATTCAATATTTCTGTTTGAACTGGTGTATCGCCTTCCTTTAAAAAATGCATTGCTTCACCATCCATGCGCTGCCAAATTTCAAAGCCTTTCTCTATGTATTTTGTATTCTCTAAAAATCCATCCATATCACAATATAAATGAGAATAAAATCTATATTTAATACCCTTCTCCTTTAAAATTTAGTTAATAATATCTGTAAATGCATCCTCTCTAAATAGTTCACACTGCATAGAAAAACATTTTTGCTTAGTATTATATTCGGCTACTTGATAATATATCGCTGAAATATCTGAGTTAATCGAAATTTTAGTAAATTTCTCAACTAGATGAGGATGCGAAACAGGAAATTCTTCAACCTTCTTTAAGGCTTCATAAAAGGCCTCTTCTTGAAATTCTTTATTAAAATAAATTATTGATGTTATAAAATAACTCATAATATTCTCCTTATTTCTTATATAATCTTACTAAATATGTTAATGACTTTTCTATTTCTGAACATTAAGCCCCTATCATATCTAATTTATGTTATAATAATAAATTTTAAAATATTATTTGTATTGTATAAAAACGACATGTAATAATTTCGTAAAATATCTAAAAAAACTCCTTCATTAACATATTTCAGATTTCTTATAAAACCTTTATAATTAATGAAAGAGCTTACTTAGCAATTTATTCTTTTTTTAAATTTATTAACCCTGAAAGCATTTGCTTAATAGTATGAAACATCTCATCATTTTTCCACCTATTAGGTGGATTACCAGCACGATTTCTAAATTCCCTACTTAAATGTGCTTGATCATAATAACCTGTTTCAACAGCAGTCGTTATTAAGTCTTTCTCATACATAGTCTGAAATGCTTTAGTAAATCGAACAATTCCTGCATATTCTTTCAGTGTAATACCAAAAAAATCTAAAAATTGACGTTGTAATTGACGAGTTGAAATATCTGATTTAAGACAAATATCACTTATAGATGCATTAGGATAAGCATGAATAATTCTTGCAGCTGCTATAGCATGTACAAAATTGTTATTCATAAGTTCTTCATTATTACATATCAATTCATACATAGATTCATCAAATTTAATTATCCATTGTTCTAAATCACTTTTATCTATACTTCTAATAATTTTAACAAATTTATTATCTTCATCTAAAAATATTGCTTTTTCACAATACTGTGCAGGTTTTATTCCTATAATTCTATAAATCAATTCATAATCCAATGTTACAACGAGCAA
>JAQSXU010000385.1 GCA_029256485.1 Clostridiaceae bacterium | reverse complement strand
TTTGCTTGACGCACAGATTTATGATGGTAAAGATGATTACAGATTATTTTATTATGGGGAAGAACTAGAGCATATTGAAACAGAAAAACTGTATTTTCCGAAATTTTCTCATGCATAACTTTCAATTTATTAAGATGTTACACTTTTCCGTTTTTCAGCTATTATGTATACACATATTTACAATAATAAATTGACTTTTTGGTAATACTATGTTAATCTACAAAAAACAATCTGAAAGGAAGACATTATGAAGGCATTAAACAACATTAGCTTAAGACGTAGATTCAGACGTAAGCTCTTGTGATTATGTGAATTTTCACGCATAGTTGCAAGGGATGTACGTCTTGTTTCTATGCGGTGCTGGATAATTTCAGATATACAGAACCGTATTAGATTTTGATAAATCTTTGCGGTTCTTTTTTTATTTAAAAACGGAGGGAAATTTATGAAAAAAGTACTAAGTAAAATGATAATCAAATATTTGGATGGATTTTCAGAAAACGAAGTTGAACAATTGCTGGAAGTTCCACCAGAAACAAAAATGGGAGATTATTCTCTTCCATGTTTTGCACTATCTAGGAAATTAAAAAAATCGCCAGTTGTAATAGCAAATCAATTAAAGAGTGATTTAGACAATGAATTGGATAAATCAATAGTATCAGAAATACAAAATATTATTGGGTATCTCAACATTCATCTAAATAAAAATAATTATATAAAATTTGTACTGGAAAATGTTTGTAATTATAATTCAGGCTTCTCATCTGAAGCTGACAATAAGGTTATATGTATGGATTATTCATCTCCTAATATAGCCAAGAATTTTCATGTTGGACACCTTCGTACTACAGTGATAGGTAATTCACTTTATAAAATATATAGAAAATTAGGATATACAGTAATTCGAATTAATCATTTAGGCGATTGGGGGACACAATTTGGGAAATTAATCGTTGCATATAAAAACTGGAGTTCAAAAGATAAGGTAGAGAAGTGTGGTATTGAAGAATTATTACGGATTTATGTACTGTTTAATACTGAAGCTGAATTAATTCCTAGTCTAAAGGAAGAGGCAAGAAGTTGGTTTTCAAAAATGGAGCAAGGAGATGAGGAGGCGCTTTCAATCTGGAAGTGGTTTAAGGTAATTAGCCTGAAAGAATTTGAAAGGGTTTATCAATTATTAAATGTTGAATTTGACTATTATTTAGGCGAAAGTTTTTATATGGATAAGGTTCCAGCTTTGGTTAATGAACTAAAGGCAAAAGGACTTTTAGAAGAAAGTCAAGGAGCGAATATTGTTAATCTTGAAAAATACAATATGCCACCTTGTTTAATAACGAAGAGCGATGGTAGCTCTATTTATCACTCTCGTGATATGGCAGCTGTACTGTACCGTAAAAAGGAATATAATTTTGAAAAGTGCTTATACATTACAGGATTAGAACAGAAATTACATTTTGCTCAGGTTTTTAAGGCAATAGAGATAATGGGATATGATTGGGCAGAAGAGTTGGTGCATATACCTTATGGACTAGTAAATCTTGCGGGTGAAAAACTTTCAACTCGATCAGGTAATATTATATATGCAGAAGATATTCTTGATGAGGCAATTAAGCGATCATATGAATTAATATCACAAAAAAATTCTAATTTAAAGAATAAAGAACAAATAGCAGAAATTGTAGGAGTTGGGGCGATTATATTTCATGATTTGTTTAATCAACGCATTAAAAATGTTAACTTTTCCTGGGATGAGGTATTAAACTTTGAGGGAGCGTCAGGTCCCTATGTACAATATACTTATGCACGTGCGAAAAGTATTTTACGAAAAGGGAATGTAGAAAAAGTTAATTTGCATATTAATGTGGATAGGTTAACTGATGAAGTAAGCTATGAATTAGTGAAAGAACTAAGCAAATACTCAGATAAGATTAAAGAAGCAGCACTAAGATATGAACCATCTGTTATAGCTCGATATGTTTGGGGATTAGCTACGGTGTTTAATAAGTTTTACCATGATTGTAATATATTAAATGCAGAAAAAAGTATTAAGGAAGCGCGTCTTGTTTTGGTATGCTTAACACAGAAAGTAATTAAAGATGCAATGGATTTATTAGGAATACAATGCCCAGAAGAAATGTAATATTTTTAGCTTGATATAAAACAAGTATGCAGCATGTGTGTATCATCTGTAAACGTATGGCAGTTCTATGTGGAAAATTCAAAAAGAAAAGACTGCATATTCTGCATTCAATATTCTTATTATTGCAGAAACTGCGATTTTTTGTTGTATTAAATAATAAATAAGGTATAATAATATTGGAGGTGCGTGGCATGAACTTGGGAAAAAAATTATTAGAAGTTCGAGAGAGTGCAGAGATTTCACGTGCACAGATGGTTGAGCTCCTAAAAGAAAAGGGATTTGATGTAAAAACATATACGATTAGTAAGTGGGAAACCGGGGTATCAAAACCCACCATTGAGATTTTTCTCGCTATCTGC
>JAQSXU010000384.1 GCA_029256485.1 Clostridiaceae bacterium | reverse complement strand
AAAAGGGATATTGGAGTCATTGCAATGAAGGCCCTTTCAGGTGGACTTATAACTAATGCTGCATCTACCTTTGCATTCTTAAGACAGTTTGATAATCTTATCCCAATATGGGGTATACAAAAAGAATCTGAATTAGATGAATTTATTGCCCTTGAAAAAAATCCACCAGTACTTGATGAAGCCATGTGGTCTATTATTAAGAAAGATCGTTCCGAGTTAGCTGGAGATTTCTGCCGCGGATGCGGATATTGTCTTCCATGTCCTGCTGGAATTGATATTCCTACCTCTGCAAGAATAACTCTACTCTTATGGCCACTGTAAAAATCATTGTCCATATAAACTAGATACCCCAAATCTTTTAAAAAGAGAGCTTAAAAACTATAATGAATTTTATGCTGAACATAAAAACGATTAAGAGGTGCTTAATTTGGATACTATGAAAACTATAGAAAGAACTTTAAGAAAAAAATATAAAGGATTATATTATTCTATAATTGTAGCATTAGGTTTTTTCTTATTTTATCAATCTTACAAAGCTGGAACATCCCTCGGAAAATTTTTCTACTACATTAATTATTGATTAATAATTTTCTTGTATACCTAGATATCATATTTATATATTAAGTTCACAACTTTTTTTAAACGAATTATTCTGCCAAAAATAAAGGCTTAAAATCATAAGCATCAGACTGTAGACAAATTAGCTGCCATTCTCCGATTTTGGAGAATATCAGCTACTTTTTTATTATTGTGATAATCTTTGAGTAAAATAAAAAGGCGGATTAACCCATTGGTTTTGGACAAAACCTAATAAATTATTGAATTTTCTTAGAATTAGACCCTTATTTCAATGCCAGTTAGATTCTCTCCAAATGGAATGTTTGGTCATCATGAGAAACGCCCTCTCTTTTTTCACGTATAGCTCAATATTAAAATAATCATTTTAATATTGTTGAAATAGAAACAAAAATTTAATATAATATTGTTAATACACCAACAGGTGGAAGGCTGACAACAGCTGGAATAAGTGTGTAAAACTATATAATAATTTCAAGGAGTGATTAACTTGAAATATTATTCAATAGGTGAATTTGCAGAACTAATAGATAAAACAGAATAAACATTAAGAAATTGGGATAAAAAAGGTACACTTAAACCACACCATGTGGCAGAAAGTGGATATAGGTATTACTCGCAGGAGCAACTTAATCATTTCTTTGGATTTAAAAATAGTATTGATCAACAAAAACGCAGAATAATCGGATATTGTAGAGTATCAAGTAATAAGCAAAAAGACGATTTAGAAAGACAGATTGAAAATGTAAAAACATACATCATTGCTAAAGGATACTCATTTGATATTATATCTTATAAATGATTAAGGAGTTGTTAGAAGATGAAAAGGGCAATTAATATTAGGCTTTTTCCATCTAAAGATCAGGAAGTTCTTATGTGGAAACATATAGGCTCAATGAGATATGTCTTTAATTGGGGTTTAGATAAGCAAATTAATCATTATAAAGCCACTAAAAAGAAACAATCTGCTGCAGAATTAGGAGTGGAATTAACGAAACTGAAAAACCAAGAAGAGTTTGAATGGCTTTACGAGGTTAGCAATGCCACTTTAAAAGAAGCATTAAGAGATTTAGATAAGGCATATAGTAACTTCTTCAAAGGAAGTGGCTTTCCTAAATTTAAAAGCAAGAAAAAATCTAATGATAAATTCTATTCAAGATACGATAAAATCTACTTTAAGAATAATATAGTTAATCTTGAAAAGATAGGTAAAGTACAATGCAGGCATAATTATGACATTGACTTATATAAAGTAACAAAATTCAGTAATCCAAGAGTAAGTTTCAATGGCAGGGTGTGGGTTCTATCAGTTGCTATTGAAATGGAAAATGGAAAGGAACCACTAAATGACTTTAGTGTTGGTGTAGACTTGGGTATCAGAGACTTAGCAATAACAAATATTGATGAATTGGACACAAAGAATATCAATAAAACAGCAAAGGTTAGAATACTAACAAAGGAACTAAAAAGACTTCAAAGACAATGTTCACGAAAATATGAAAAAAATAAGAAAGGGGTATGTTACCAAAAAACTAAGAACATTGCAAAGCTTGAAAAAAGAATAAAAAGACTTCATAGTAAGTTGGCTCATATTAGAGAAAACCATATACATCAAGCTACTTCTAAAATAGTGAAAACCAAGCCTTTTAGGGTAGTAATGGAAACATTAAAAGTAACTAATATGATGAAAAATAAACACTTATCAAAGGCAATAGCAGAGCAGGGATTTAGTATGTTTATTACTCAAATGAAAAATAAATGTACTAAGCATGGAATTGAGTTTATCCAAGTACCAACTTTTTATCCTTCAAGCAAAACTTGTAGTTGCTGCGGAAGGATAAAAAAGGATTTAAAACTATCTGATAGAGTTTATAAATGTGAATGTGGTTTCAAAGCAGATAGGGATAAAAATGCTTCATACAACCTTGCAAAATATGGTTTAGAAGTTTCAGTATAAAAAGAAACTCTAAATTGGGTAATCGTTACAACCCACTATCAATGAAAATTGGCAGCAAAGCCTATGGAGTGTTATAACAAACCAAAGTAGCTTTGGCAAAATGGAACACTATGAATTAGGAAAGAAACAAAACTATAGACTTTTATATTCTTTTTATAGAGTTTTTTAGAATTTTGGTAACGGACAACAGGCCATGAACAAAGAAGAACAGGTCATAATGGTTTTCAGGAACTTATATAATAAGATGGTTTGGCTTAATAATTTTAAGATGAAAGACAGT
>JAQSXU010000102.1 GCA_029256485.1 Clostridiaceae bacterium | reverse complement strand
ATTCACTGAGTCAAAAAGTTTATCAATAGATATAAAATCACTAGTACTAAAAATACAATTTTTTAATTTATTCCAGATATTTTCTTGTGTATTCAACACTAGAGAATATTTTGGAGTATTTGTTAAGAACAATTCTTCGTATCTACCGATAATTTAGTATCAGAATGACAAGTATGAAACTGTATCAACATTTGTACTTGTAAAATATTGCACCTTTGAGGTATTTGCACGTCTTACATACATATTAACTTTTCCAAATGTTTAGTTCTAAATCATTTAATATACCATAATTATATATATAAGCATTTTTTATGTCATTCCAAACAATGATGACATTTTCAAAATTATTGATCTAATAAATCTAATTAATTAATAAAGTACTGGTATTTAATGGAGGTATTCAATGAATGTAGAAGATACGATGTGTTTTGAATTCTGCAAAACATTACTAAGAAGGTATGCATGGAGACTTCAGTATAAAGTACGTACGAAATATAATAGAGAACACTATTCTATATTTAACTATCAGAGTTATGATAATCACTTTGATGAAAAAATTCTTTCTAAAATTTATGTAAAATATCTACTAGACATGATTCCTTGGGAAAAATCTAGAAATATTATTAAAGCAGTTATACTTGATGAAAAAACAGAAAAAGAAGTTGCATTTGAATTACATATTTCTCAACAGGCGGTGAACAAGTGGAAAATAAAAGGCTTGAAAATACTACGTCAGAATCTAAAACATTTACAAATTTAGTTGAAATGGCTAAACTTGGCGATAAAAAATCTATGGAAGAGATATTACAATTATTTAATGCTGAGATTGAGACTTTATCAAAGTTCATTATGTTACCTCACGAAGAAACATGTCAAGCACTTAAAGTTGAATTAATCAGCATAATAATGAATGAACTTTAAAAATAAATCATGCATATATTGAGAGTCTTTTTCTCTGTTTATGCATGATTTTTATATATCCAAGTTTATTTATTTCCTTTAATCAATACTCACATATTAGCTTACGCTATATATTTTAAACTAACATGCATATAATAGTATTTTCATTACTTAGGAACCTAAAAAGCAATATATTGATATTTTATTCCCTATAATGAACATAAACCTTTCGAGGTGTTTTATAATTTACATTTGTACTTTTTGTAAATATAAAGTAATAATTAATAATACAGTTATTATACACGTTTCCGATTTGAAACTCCCATTTCTCCTTTCTAGTCATATATTCCTCTTTATATACACTATCAATATTATAGCAAAGTTTAACACTTTCAGAATTAAATCCATTAGTTTTAAACCATATAACAGCTTCTGTCGCACTTATATTTACTACACCATCAGCATAATCACTTTCTATAGCATTGTTAGCTTTAGTCATATAACTTTTTGTATTTGTCATTGTATTTATTCCATCTTTCATATAAATGAAGCTATACTTTATAACAGTATTTAATGGTATTTCTTTTAGATCATATTCCCATACATTATTTTTTATTGTTAAATTATTAATTAATTCTGTTTTAGAGCCCATTGCTATATAAACACTTGCACATACTAGTGAACAGTCGTTAGGTTTAAACCATATCTTATAATTTGATTCATCTACACGTTTTATATCATATTGGCACTCTATTATAATTGGTGGAGTTTTTATCGTTACATATTCTACCCCACAACTTTGATTACCATTGTTATCTACTGCTGTCCAAATGACTTCTGTAGAACCTACTGAAAATATCTTAGAGGAATTGTTTGTGATTGACCTTACACCAGATAATTCATCTGTTGCACTTGCTTCACCAATATTATTTAAATATACATTATCTCCGGATGCAGTATAAGTTAAATCTGGTGGTACAGATATTATTGGTCCTGTCTTGTCAATTTGTATTTCTTTCACTTTTTCATCAGAAGTATTCCCAACATTATCTATAGCCCTAGAATATAATTTATTTTTTCCTTCGCTCGTTGCCATAATTGGTGATATATACTCTTCCCACTCTTCATTTTCAAACTTGTATTCTATCCTACTAACACCTGAATTATTACCTTCTGGTTTATCTGCTGCCGTCAATGCTACTTGTACATCTGAATCAAACCAGTTGTCTAAATCTCCCTCTTTTCCACTTAAACTATAACTTACAACTGGAGCTGTTTTATCTATATTTAATGAAGCAAATTTTTCTATCTCGATATTTCCAGCATTATCTACCGCTCTAAAAGCTAGTGTATTTGACCCTTCTGTACTTACTATAAAAGGTGCTTCATATACATTCCAGGCCTCACTCTCTAATTTATACTCAATTAGTGATACCCCTGTCTCATCATTGATATCTATAGCAGTAAGTGTAACCTCAATATCTGAAGAATACCAATTACCATCTTTGGTTACCCCCTTCAAGCTGCAGCTTGTTACTGGAGGTGTTGTATCTACGAATACCTCTACAACTAAATTATTTATTAACTCTCCAATTGCAGGATTACCATATCTGTCATTATAACCTATTTTAAGTCCACTAAAGTCCTTTGTTCCTTCCTCTGTATATTGTATTTCTATAGTAACTATTTCTTGGTTCACAGCAAAATTCCCCAAATCATCTACTTTACTTAATTTAACATTTGGAATTTCACCACTTACTTTATATGACCCATCTTCTTGAAAACTTAACTCGAAGCCTTCTGGTACAGTTAAAACTTTTATACCTTTTGGAATAGTTTCTAAAAAGGATACTGTTAATGGATAATCAGCATTGATCTCTTCAAATATTCCATTACACACATTGTCTATGTCCCTTAATCCTTGTACATGATAATAATGCTTACCATTTGTTTTTTTACTTGCTCCAGAAGATGCAGCTACAGCTTCAAGCTTATAGGAGTCTTCTTCATTAAAACCTATAGCAAATGTCATTATATTTTCTGCTGTAATAAACTTTCCCATTTCCTGTCCATATCTTACTGCCGTAGAATAATCATCATAAACATTGCTACTATCATTATTGCTTGTGATAAAATCGATATTTCCTTCTAATGATTGAAAGTCATAATACGAATGTTCAGATATTGTAGTAAACATGTCTGCCTCTCCATCCGTCATAATCAATATACACTTAATTCCATCATTAGGAAGCACTTTTAATTTCCAATAAGCTTTTCTCATTCCATCGCCTAAATTAGAATTTTTTTCACTTGTTAATGCATTTATAGCATTAATTAATGCATCTCTATTAACTGAATTATTATCACCATCTACCCTTGTAAAATCTTTAAATTGTCTAGCTAAATCAGAATAAGTAAAAATACAAATCTGAGTTTCAGGTGAATTTTTAAATTTGTTAATGAATTTCGCTGCATTTTCCTTTAGCACATCAAATCTGCTTCTTGCTCCATCTAATTTGTAATAATCCATGCTTTCTGAGCAGTCAATTACGATTGCTATATATTTTTTTATATTAATATAATCACCAAATATTTTATATTGTATATTTTCTTTATTAGTAACAAATATCGTTGAATCTTCAGGAATTACAGACCGTTCAACCTTCATCATAGCTGACATTTAAATACACCCCCATGTTTTATATTTAAGAAAACTGCTTACTTGTAATTTTCCCCCACCCTTTTTCCTCTTGTGTAGGTGGGAGAAAAAGATATCCTAATTGCCAAATGGATTTAATTCATAGTTAATAATTATTTCAATATCTTTAAGAATTTCTGGATTTAATGCTCCATCTAAAATCAATTCTTTTGGAGTTTTCTTTAAATCAAATTGAAGCATCCATTCTCCTGTAAATCCATCTACATTTCCTATTTGTTCTTCATCAGCTCTTCCCTCGTTATTACGAATAGATATAGCCATATTACTTATAGATGTATCTTTTATTGTCAAAGTAATAAATCCTGTTTCATCAGATATAATCACTCCTTCTGGAGTCGAAATTTTAAGGTAAATTAATTTTATTGAAGGATTTTTTGCATTTGTAATCATCACATTGTTAGGTATTTTGAAGTCAAGAGTCTGCTTATCTTCTACTACATTTCCATTTATAAATGCATACCAGTCATTTGAAAATTCCTGATTAAGGTTAAAATGCTTGAATACAGTATACATCCTGACAGCACTGCTTAACTTCTCTTTTACTTCTGATAAAAAGCTTTCTCCTCCATCAAGTGCAGTATATTTTACTTTGATAATAACATCTGATATAGTATCAAAGTTTATTCTGTTAGTTTCACGTGGCATAGAAAGCTTCCAAGAGGAAACTGCACCTGTGCCTTCAAAAGGAATATATCTTTGATCATTAAAATCTAATACAAACATTCCTGCATCATCGATTCCTTTTGTTATAGCAACTTTTTGATTCATTACCCAGTTTTCTCTTAATACATCAGTTTTAGGTTTACTTACAGAATTTTGTCCTCTTTTTAATAGATACTCTACTGCCTCTGAATCTGGCTTTAATATTACTGAATCACTTGTTTGAGTAAGAATCGCATTTATATTTTCATATGGTCCTACTACTGCTGGAATAGAAATTGAAATAGCTTTAACCCTGCGGCAGTAATGTCCTGGAAAATCATAATCATAAAGTTCTTCATCTAAATTAAATGTACATTTACCTGTATTCTTTAAGTCCATAAAAGCAATGGCATTTAATTGTAATAGAGATATTGTTTTTTCAATTTCTAGTCCTCGATTATTATTATCTATATAAGCTTTGTCCATTTGCTGCAAGGAATACATAAGGCTTTCTCCTGCTAATAATCCCTTCTTCAAACTATCCCAATAACCATAATTTATAAAAGTGTCATTTGCTGCAATTTCATATTGATATGCTCTTTGAGCCTGAAGCGATACATCAAGTGCTAGTTTATAAGTTTGAAAATATATAGCTGAAATTCTTGCTGTCATCCAATTATATAAATCTTTATTTGTAAACTTACTCTTTAAAAAGCTATCTATTTCCTTTGATTGATCAATTGTTTTTAAATGAATTGCTAATTCCTGCCTTTCTATGTCCGTTTGTATTTCTGCTGCCTCAATAGTTTTTTCTATTTGATTTATATCATATTGAGCAGATGTCATTTCTAAAGTCCAATCATCCACTCTACGAACATATTGTCCACTAATCTCTATTAAGGATGCTATTTGATTTAATTGATCAGCAACTGCACCTGCAATATTAGCAACTGAATCTATAGCATTACCAAACTGCATGCCGCCTGCTGCAAGTCCAAATATATCTGGAGCCAAATATCCTGCTATTGAAGCCCCATGAAAATCTTCTGATATAATCATAGATATTATTGAAGCTTGCTTTAGCTGCTGACTTCCACTTTCATAAACATTTAATCCTTCAGTAATATAACGTTTATAAGTGTTATACCTATTTTTAGCATTATTTAAATTTTCATTAAGGCTTTCTATATTCTTTAATTGATTATCGATTTGTTTCTCTTTCTGCATTGTTATCATATTCAATATATTAAGTTCATGAGTAGTATTTAATAGACTCATAGCTTCTGAATCATTTTTTTCAAGTGCACTCAATAATGAAGAACCAAGCTGAATAACTGTCGAAGTTACTTCTTTTGCTTTGCTTAATATATAGTCAAAACGATAATATGGGATAACAGTTTGAAAATAACTACTAATACCAAATAGACTATTATCTGCCCCCACTGCTCTAACTAGCTCCATTGGATCAATCTCTGGCTCAAAAAGTGCTAGGAGTTGTTTTTCCCCTTTTATATTTAAAGAATGGCGTATTTTAAACAATCTATCTTCTACAGTATCCCAGTATGCCATAAATTGACTGTTACCTGGAACAGAAAAATATGCATAAATTTCATTGAAAGGTCTTTTAGAACCTGGTATTCCTGTATCTGGACTTGATGCAAGTACTCCCTCAAGGTCTATTAGAAATTGAGGAATATCTTTTTTAGTCTTTAGATAACTTACTAGTATATTTTCAAAATCTGTTGGTTCTTGATTTTTCACGGCTCCAACATTTCTTGGTTTTTCTCCCAAAAGATCGTAAGCATATATATAAAGCATAGTTGCTTCTGTAATTGACTCCCATGTATATTGGCTGAATAAATAATCTCCCCAATCAATAAGATTATTGATACATGCTATAACTGCAAACTTCTCATAAGCCCCAAGCCTTAATCTTGCAATTGCATGAGGATCAAACGGATCCTCATTATACGCTTGTATTTCTCCAGCATTTTGAAGCATAGTCACTAAAGATTCTATAGTGTAATTTCTAAAAGGCATAAAATTCCAGTGACTTGACTCTGGGTATTTTCCTCCACTATCATCACCTATTGTTGCAGTAGTTGGATCAAATATATACTTAAACCATTTTTGTGCATCAGAGAATTTCTGATTAGAATGAAGCTTCATTGCAATCATCATTGGAGCATGGAAGAATAACTCCCAATAATAGTTACCATAAGGCCCATTAAAATCTACTTGCAATCCATCATCTAACCAATAACCATAATCTGAATCTTCTTTATCAATAGATGCAGTATCTATTGATGAGGTTGGTCTAAGTCTTTCAAATAAAAGATTTTTTTCTGTAATTTTTGGCTTTTGCTGTGATTCTAAGGAAAGCAGTTTATCTATTCCTCCTGAGAATAAGTTTCCACTTAAACGATCAACAGCTCCAGTGCTGATTCTGGTAATTTTAAATTTGATATTATTTAAATCAATATTTTCACTTTCAGCAGTATATTCAAACATTACAGGTATAAATAAATCTAATAAAACTTTCTTAATGCTGTTTAATTGACTAGTATTTAGAGTCAAATCAATTAAAATATTGGATAAATCAATATTTTTATTAAAATTTTCACATATAGAATTGTTGCTATATAAGATTTTATTAATCTTCAATCTGTTAAAAATCTGAACTGATGTTTCATAATTAATATCAGTATTAATAAAAGAATCTGGTGAAACCTTTGATATATTTTTTAAAAGTATGCTTTCAACTGCATAAATATTTTTTGTAGGTAAACTTAGGGGAGGCGCTTCTAAGGAGCTAAATAGCTTCTCTGTTGTAAAATTTTCCTCCAAAAATTTCCCGTTTATATCCAATATTTTATTGTTTTTGAGACGGTTATATATGTTTTTTGAAGTTTCTTTATTAATTGTAGTTATAAATGATTCTTGATTTACTTGAACTAAAGTATTATCTGCTGGAAATAGTATTTCCTTAACAATTTTAAACTTCCATTGGTTTAAAAATACTCCGCATAGTAAAAAGCAGGTGGTTATTATTAATAAATATTTGTCATCATAAAAATTATCTGCTATTTTATTGCTTTCATTTATTATTTGTAATTCAATTAATTTATGGAATATTTTTATTGATAAATTATAATCAATATTTACTTCAAAGCCATCTCCATTAATAAAAGCTTTTAACATCACTTCATTAATCAAGTTAATCTCTTCATCCATTAAGTTTAATGGATCCTTCTTTAAACAATTTTCAAGTATTGCTATTCCTGCATCTTTATTATATTTATTTGTAATTCTTCTATCCGCATTTAATATATCTTCATTACTTAATGCATTAGAAATTTCTCTTGATAAAATCTCATCGATATTTACTGATAATACAAAGTCACTCTTAGTGATAGTAGTAGTATCAGCAGCCTTTAGCAATACTTCATTAACCAATGAAACCTGTTGATCTGTCATATTTACAGGCTGTACCTTTAAGTAGCTATTAAGCATATCTATTGCTGTATCTTTATCGTACTTATCTGTAACTTTTCCATTTTCATCTAGTATTCCTTCATTTACTAATATATTAAAAACTTCTTTAGATAGAAATTCATCAATTTGTGTACCTTTTATAAAAGAGCCGTCAGTGATAATAGTATCAATAGCCTTTAACAATACTCCATTAACTAAACTGATTTGTTCATCTATTAAATTAGCTGGAGCCTTTTTTAAGCAGCCATTAAGTATTAATCTTGCCGTATCCTTATTATATTTACTTGTAACTTTTCCACTTTGATTCAGTATTCCTTCACTAGTTATTATATTAAAAATTTCTTCTGATAGATTATTATTAATGCTTACTGCTATTATAAAAGCTTTATCGCTAATGACAACTGCATTAAAAATCTTTAGCAATACATCATTAACAAATTTAATCTGCTCATCTGTCAGATTTGCTGGGTTATCTTTTAAACAGTTAGTAAGTAGTGCTATTGCTGTATCCTTATTATACTTAGTTGTGATTTTTCCACTTTGGTCCAATATTCCTTCACTGGTTAGTATATTAAAAATTACTTCTGATAAATTATTATTAATGCCTACTTTCGTTTCAAAAGCATTACTATCAATGGAAATTCTATAAATAATTTTTAGCAATACCTCATTAACAAAGTTAATCTGTTCATCTGTTAAATTTGCTGGAGGCTTTTTTAAACATTCACTAAGGACTGCTATTGCTGTATCCTTATTATATTTAGTTGTAATTCTTTTAGTTGTATCCAGTATTCCTTCATTGATTAATACATTTAAAATTTCATTTGATAAAATATCATCTATTAATAAGTCATTATTTACAAAGTCTGTATTTTCAACTTTATTTAGATGAGAAGCCACTATTTCTTTAACTATAATAAGCTGATTTTCACTTAAATAAAAAGGTTCATATTTTAGAATCATTGCTAGTAAAAAGTAGTCACTATCTAAAGAAATTGCATCATTTACAAACCTGTTACTATCCAAAATACCTTTGCTAAGAAGCTTCTCAAATATATTACTTGAAATATTTGCATCAATAAAAGAAGAAATAAAAGAATTCTCTTGAAACACGGTTATAGCTAAATCAACCTTATAAGATTGTTTAATCTCACTAAATAAATTAAACTTATTATCATCTACTTTCTTATAAGGTGCTAATAAGAAGGTTTCATCTCCATTATCATAAATAAACATTCCTGGTTGATTTTTTATTGTTATTATTTTGGCATTAGAACTAAATATACTTTGGAATAAAATTTGCCAATTACTTGTATCCATAATAGTATTTTCTAGATTTTCACCTATATAATTATCACGAATAATACTATCTGAAAATGCAACACACAAGGAGTTATTTAATTTATTTATTGTAGGCTTAAATACGCATTTCTCCTTATTCATTGCAATAGCTAAAAATTCACTGCTTCTTAAAAGAAAATCTTTTTGTAAACTTGAGTTAATAATCATAGCATCATTTAAAGACAGATATCCTTTTTCAGAAAAATCAATGATTCTATTGTAATTTAATGCTTGTGAATATATATTGCTTTCGTATTCGTATTTATCGTCTCCTTTTTTAGGTGTTAACTCAGATATTGGGGTGAGCTTACCATTTGATGATGTTACAAGCAAGAATGGACCGTACATTACAACAAACTTTTCTGATTTTGAAGTTCCTTCCGGTTCATGACTTCCATAGTTAATTTCAGATACATCCATGACATATACTTTTTTCCAAAATATATTATCCATATCAAATTGATTCTCGAAAGGTGAAAATTCAGCATTATTTGATGTTTTAATCTTCTCTGCATACTCATCTGGTTCAAAATGAACTACTTTATCTTCTACAAGTATTTGGGGCGAAATCCAGTTCCCACTAAAATTATAAAATGAATACTTTATGGTAGCTTTCTCAGATATTGTTGAATCATTGTTATTCGGATTTTTAATTTCTTTTCTTTCTACCCAAAATATAAATAATCTATTAAAAGCATACACTGGAGTTATATATTCTGCATTGATAGTAATATCGATTTTTTTCCATTCCCTCCATACTGCAGATGTATTTTTAACCTTAGGGCCGTCCTGCTCTCGACTGCAAAAGTAATACTCATATGGAGTAGTTTGTGTTTGAGCAAATAAGAATAATGTATCTTTTTCACCTGTTTCAGGATAATTAACAGTGGCATAATAACTGTCTACATATCTAAGTTTTGCGAGTTTTGAAAACTCATCAAGGTATGTTGTAAAAGCTGCTTCAACTGATTCTTTTGTAATATCTGACTGCATAAGTGTTTCTTCTAAGCTTTTAAAAAGAGATGTTTTTGAATCTCTAAGGGCTGGATCTAGGTAGTTTTCAGGATATAAAAATACTTTCCTATTTGCTTCCCAGGTTCTATAACTCATAACCCATTTCCACCAAGCTTCAGGAATATTCGTTGTTGTTACGCCCTTCTCAAGACTCATACGACATCGGTGCAAATAAAGCTGAATTGAATTTAATCCTTGTTTTATATAAGAAATTTGAGATTCTGCTCCCATGTCCACATCGAGTAACAAATATTTATATAAACTAGTGCTGCTAGTTATATCACTATAGGTTTGATTGACTTTCCATAAAGCTGTAGTAACCAGTTTATCCCTCTTCTTAAGCTCTGTACTGCTATTAAGGTCTGCATATACCCCTTCCCAGGACTTATCTGAATATCTTATTTTTACTGCATCTAAGATTTTATTTGCATATGAATTATAAACATCCCAGTTTGTTATTGAAAAAGGAATATCTTTTAATCCATATAAATCCTTTAAGAAATAAATATTCACATTCATACTATCAGACATATCAAAGCATTCTTTAAGCTTTGATATATGGGCTGCTGTGAGACAGATATCAGTATTAAAGAAGAAATTACATAAATCTTTAATTTGAGTTATATCCCATCCTGTTATGGCATTAAGATTTTGAAGAATTCTTTTAGTGATTATTTGTCCCTTTATCATTGCAAATGAACCTTCATATGGATTTGCATTATTTTTTAATCTATTTATTATCCCTATAAAGACTCCTAATGTCAGTTTATTTTCTTCATTTGGAATTAAGCTTCTGAGGGTTTCAATATCTTTCACACCATTATTTAAAAATAATTCTTCTAATTGAGCTGCATTAAGACTTAATTTTCTTGTAATAACAAGGTATAAGGATGAAATCATCATAAATTTCTTTATTGCAATTGAAACGCTTCCTATAGCCTCTGGTATATTCTTCATAAAGAACTCAGCATAATTTCGTATATGCTCTATTAATGCTTTAGATGCAATGTTAGAAAGTACTGACATTAATTCAAAATCTATATTTAAAAATACAGATAGCTCTTCTAAAATCATACTTTCCTGTTTACTTCTTAGTGACATCATATTATTGAAAACGAACTCAACTTTAGTTTCTTGTATAATATCAAGTAATTTTGTATATTGCACTTCATATTGGATTTTAAATTCACTAAAATCTATTTGCTCTAAAATTATCACGCCAGAATTATCTATAAATCCATCTTCAACCAGCATATTAAACAATTCTTCTGATATATCCTCATCAATACCATTTTCATCACTTACAAAGAATTTGGCTTCAACATATAAAGGCTTCATCAAATCACTAAGTGACATTAAGAACATTGAAACTTTATCATAATCAAACTGTTTATTAATGTAACTAGTTATATCATCAGCAGATGATGCATTGTTTACTCCTTCAAAATAGCTTGTAATTTCCTCCCCTAATTTTAGAGATAATTGTTTATATTCATATAAACTCTTAATATTATCTAAAGTAAGTTCCTTCAAGCTGGAAATGTTATAGGAAGTATAATTTAATGCTATACTTTCAAGTTCGCCTCCTTTTAAATTAAGCTTTTGTGCTAATATAATATATCTGCTTATTA
>JAQSXU010000383.1 GCA_029256485.1 Clostridiaceae bacterium | reverse complement strand
AGGATATATTTACAAAATAATAATTTTATTGTAAAATGCAATAAAGGTTATGAAAAGAAGAGTAGATAAAATAATTCATTTTTAGAGAGCTCTGAATGGTGGAATAGAGCAATGAACTTTTATTGAAGAAGGTCTTGGAACTGCGCACTGAGTCTGAAATTTAGAGGTAGGATGCGACGGAATATCCCGTTATAGATATAGAGTATCTCATTTATGACGTACTTGAAGAGGTGCATGTGGTAACATATGCATAAACTGAGGTGGTACCACGAATTTATAACTTTCGTCCTCAAGATTGTAGATCTTGGAGGTGAAGGTTTTTTTATTTGTAAAAAGTATAATATTAAAATTTTATGCTGGAATAAATATTAATTATTAAAGGTGGTAACAACATGTACAATGAATATGAAAATTTGAATGAATTAGGAAGTATAATGCCAGATGCGAATGAGTTTATGCTAGAAAAAGTGAAAAAATTAAATAAGTTGTTGGAGTTAGGAGTAAATCCATATCCATATAATTATGATTACAACAATAGGATTTACACAAAAGAAATTTGTGATGATTTTGATAATATTTATGAGGAAAAAGAATTATCATTAGCAGGTAGGATTATGCTTCTTAGAAGAATGGGAAATGCAACATTTTGTAATGTAATAGATGAAAAAGGAAATATACAGATATTTTTTAGTAAAAAGTTAATTGGAGTTGATAACTATAACATATTAAAATTAATTGATACTGGAGATATTATTGGTGTGACAGGAACGGTATTTAAAACACAAACTGGAGAAATAACAATAAGAGCTAATAAATTTGAAGTGCTATCAAAATCAGTTAGGAATCTTCCAGAAAAATATCACGGAATTCAAGACGCAGATCTTAGACAGAGGCATAGATCTTTGGATATGATAATGAACGTAGATGTAAAAGAAAGATTTATAAAACGTTCTAAAGCTATTACAGCAATTAGAGAATATTTAAATAATATGAATTTTATTGAGTGCGATACACCAATACTTGATACTAAATATGGTGGAGGAGAAGCAAAACCATTTAAAACTTTTGTTAATGATTTAGATTCAGAAGTATATATGAATGTTTCTCCAGAATTATATCTAAAAAGGCTAATTGTAGGAGGAATAGAGAGAGTTTATACTTTTGCAAGATCTTTTAGAAATGAAGGGATTGATAGAACACATTATCCAGAATTCACCTTAATGGAGTGTTATATGTCTTATGCTGATTATGAGGATATGATGAGGATTATGGAAAATATATATGAGCATGTCTTTCAAAAGGTAAATGGTTCTACTAAAATCAAATATGGTGAAGAAGAAATTGATTTTAAAGCGCCATGGAGAAGAGAAACCATGTGTAATTTAGTCAAACAAGATACAAATATTGATGTTGAAAATATATCAAGGGAAGAAATTGTGAATTTAATAAATGAAAAAAATTTATTAATAGAAGAACAAAATGAGGGCTTAAATTTAGATGCAGTAACTAAAGGTGAGTTAATAGTTAATTTATTTGAAGCTTATAGTGAGAAAAAATTAATACAGCCTACTTTTGTTATAGATTTTCCAAAAGAATCTTCTCCGCTTTGTAAAGTTCACAGAAAAAATTCTGAATTAATTGAAAGATTTGAACCTTATGCCTATGGAGTTGAACTTGGAAATGCATATTCAGAACTAAATGATCCACTAAGACAAAGAATTTTATTACATGAACAAGCAGAAAAATTAAGAGGTGGGTTAGAAACAGCAAGCCCAATGGATGAAGAATTTGCAGTAGCTATTGATACAGCAATGCCGCCAACAGGAGGGTTAGGGATTGGAATCGATAGGCTCATAATGTTTTTAACTGGTGCAAATACTATAAAAGATGTAATAGCATTTCCTTTAGTTAAAAGATAAATCTATACTTATATTATAACATAAATTTTAATTTAATTTCAGTATGTTAATTTGTGAGTGATTGATGTAATATTATATAGTAATTTCTAATAATTACAAAAATAATAAAATTAATGTGCGGAGGTATTCTATGAAGTTGTTATTTAGGCAAACGCAATTGTATAAATTCTTGAACTATTGTAATCAGAGTAATTTAGAAAAAGTTGTGCTAGACTGTGGAGCAGGTGGGAATTGTCCTCCACTTGCTCTTTTTTCAGACTTTGGATATAAGACATATGGAATTGAATTAAGTGATTCACAAATTGAAAAAGCTAAAGAGTTTTCAAAAGTTAATAATATTGATATTAATATTTCAATAGGAAATATGACAAACCTTCCTTTTGATGATGAATCCATTAGTTTTATTTACTCTTATAATACAATTTTTCATATGAAAAAAGCAGATATTTTAAAAGCCATAAGTGAAATAAAAAGAGTGTTAAAGCCTGGTGGAATTTGCTTTGTAAATTTCCTATCTATAAATGATCAAAATTGTGGTGATGGAGAAAAAATTGGAGAAGGTGAATTTCTTCAAGAAGAAGATGGACAAAATGTTATTCATACTTATTATGATATTAATGAAGCTGAAGTACATTTTAA
>JAQSXU010000382.1 GCA_029256485.1 Clostridiaceae bacterium | reverse complement strand
AGAGTTAGGGGGAATTAATGTTGTGATACATTTAGTTAAATTAATAATTATATTGTTAATGGCTTTAATAACATCATTAAGTGGATGCACGAAGATAAAAGAAATTAAAGTTTCAGATAATGTTAAAGCAGAAGTCACATCTAAAGCAGAAGATAATAAAATTAGAAATCAGCCTGAATTAAAAAAGAAGCTTAATGGACTTGAAAATCAAGTAGTATTATCTTGGATTGATGATGAGGATGTTTTAACGGTTAATCGAGATTCGTCCTGTTTTGTTGATTCGAAAGTAATTCTTAGCAGCTATAATATTGAAAGTGGAGAAAGTACAGAAATATTAAATGATAGCAGAGTTACAAGAATATATGATACACCATTTAAACAGCATGATGGATTGATTTTGTTGGGAAATAAAAAACAAGCATTTACATTTAATCTTAAAGATAGGAACCTTGAAGTTGTTTTTGATGTAGATAAAGAGTTACCAGATGGTGTGCCGGGAATTAAAAAGCCAAAGGAACAGTTAGATTCAATAGTATTAAATGTACAATTGATTAAACCTGGGTATATTTCATATGTTAGCAAAATAAATAGATCCAAAGATAAAGAACATGCAGATACAGCGGAATATACAATTTTAAATTATAAGGAAAACAAGAAATATACTCTTGAGGAAAGATATTCAGCAGCAGGAATTGATTGCAAATTTGATTTGACAGGAAACAATATTTATATTGGCCAATTTGCTAAATTGACTAAATTAAATATAGAAACGGGAGAAAAAGTTTCGATGGATTTAAGTATGCCAAGTATTGGGAATATATATGAAGATGGAACATTATTTGTTTATTGTACAGAGGAAAATGGGACACTTTATGATAAAGAAAGGATATATAAAGTGGATTTTGATAAAAAAGATGTTACTAGATATGAGAAAAATTATGAAGGGAAAAATTTATCAATTCGCTCAATTGATTTTAAAAACCAATTTGTTATTTATACCTATTTGGGTAGTGGTGAAGACAGAAAGCAAGATGTCTCCATGTATGGAAGTTTAAAAGGAAATAAATTTGTTGTAACTGATAAATTGTTTAAGAATAATGAAGAAGAAGGATGTACTGATCCTAGAGACGTTATTTTTAGTCCTGACCATAATAAATTTATAGTAACAGTAAGTAAATCTAAAGTAGATAAAAAAGATGATAATAAGTTTGAAGTTACATACCTTATAGATGATAAGTATTTTTTTGAATTACAATAGATTTTTAATAAATATTTATAAATAATAATTTAATAAATAAGGAGAAATGAATGATGAAAGAATTTAGAAAAAACTCATTGAAAATTACTCAAAAAACTATATTAAGTTGCATGGTTATTGTAGCAGTGACAGCTGTAAGTTGTCCAATGGTTAAAGCTGAGGAAAATAAATCAGTAGTGACAACTTCAAGTAGTGAAGCAAACCTTAATAACACACATAAGTTTCTTGTTGACGCAGCTATAAAAGATTATGAGGATATAAGAAAACTAGAAAAGGTTACAGATTTTAAATTTAAGTTGCCAAATTTTTTCCCGGAAGGAACTAAGTTACAATGTATTCAGTTAATCAAAATTTCAGATAACAATAATGCTATACAATTATATTATAACGGGGACGGTAAACATGTATTAGGTGATATTTCTTTTCAAATATCTAAAACTGATCCTGTAGAGGCTATAAAGAAAATTGAAACTGATAAAATGAAAACAACTAAAAATCCTAAGGTCGAAGATGAAGAAAAATCTATGAAAGTAGGAGATATTAATGGTACAAGTCTTAGTTTATCAATTACTTCTCCTTCAGAAAAATTAGAAAATGGTTTTACAACTAAAGAATTTAAAGAGAGTGGTAAGTACTTTATATGGCAAGAAGGTGGTGTGTATTATAGTATAAAATACAATTCAACAGTTAGCAATGAGGACAAGAAGGAAAAGGAATATTTAGCTCTTTCGGAAAATCTGATCACAAAAATTACAAAATCTATTGTATATCCGTCTGAAATAAAAGTTAATGACTATTTGGAATTTAAGCAAGAACTTTCTACAGAAACAGGTGTTATGGGGATATATGATAGCGAAGATTTGAAAAATGCCGAGAAACTCCTTGGATTTAGCCCAAAACTGCCAATAAAGATTAATGATGATATAAAAATAAATGATTCAGTTGTGGGACTTTCTAGTGATTCTGATATTAAAAATAACAAGATTAGTTATGAACTAAATAGTTTTTATTCAAATAAAAAAGGATCAATAACTTTTAACGAAGGAAAAAAATCAAAGGAATATGATGATATAAAAAAGAATGGATACCTTAATGAAAAAAATTGGAAAACTAATGAAATGGTTAAAATTAACGTTGATAAGTTAAATGTAAATAACATGGAAGTGTTTAAATATAAGGATTTACAAGTTGAAAAGGATGAGGCACAATGTATGTGTTACATGTGGAAAGAAAATGACATTTATTATTCAGTTATTTTCTTTGGGCAAGCTGATAATTCAGATGAAATAATAAAAACTTTTTCTTTTATGTGAAAATTTATTTATTAGAATCTAAGATTCTATATATTGCTTTTGCTACGCCATGTTCTAAATTGCTTGAAGTTATATATTTTGCAACTTTTTTTATTTCTGGAATTGCATTTTCCATAGCAACGGAATTTGGAAATTCCATAAACATAGAATAATCGTTTGAACTATCTCCTAAGACAGCAACCTCGTCTTTTTTTATGTTAATATTTTCAGCAACTTGGGCTAGGAGCTTTCCTTTAGTTGCATTAGCATGGTTAATTTCTATATTTGTTATAAAACTAGAAGAAATGGCTAGACCATCTATTTTGCTTAATTGTTCTTTTAAATTGGCTATTTCTTCAAGGGATTCTGAAAATGAAACAAATTTTCCTATATTTACATCATTGCCTAGAAATACTTCCATATCAGTTATGTAATTCATATTAACAAAATGTGGATTTTTAATAGCATATTTATAGATTTCATCTGTATCAGTAATCTCTGGATGAAAAGTTTTTTCTCTTTTTATCATACCAGCTAAGGTTTCTTCTTTTGTATTGGTTGTATAATATCCATTGTCAGTATATATTTCAACCGATAAAGGATAAGTTGACATAACTTTTAAAATTTCAGAAGCTTTATTTTTATCAATATATATGCCAGCGACAGTTTTACCATCGATATTTCTGTATTGTCCACCATTAAGTACTACACATTCACATTTCAAATTATGTTCGTCTAAAAAAGGTTTTACATCATCATATGCTCTGCCAGTAGCAATAGCAAACTTAATTCCTCTATCTTGTGCTAATCTTATAGCTTCTATGTTTTCTTTTGATATCTTATGGTCACTTCCTAGTAAAGTACCATCCATATCAGATGCAATTAATTTTATCATGTTGAGATCTCCTTATAAATATTGTCAAGCTATGTATATTATTTCTTAATTTGTTATAGTTAATTAATTTCTTGACTGTGCATTTTAATAATAAACTAAAAAAATATTTGTAGCAAGAAAAACAACTGCTAAACCTTGTCTCAAAGTTTAGCAGTTAATCACTATAATACTATTTATGTTAATAATTTTATAGAGTATTATTGATAGCAGTGGTTAATATAATAGTGCAAAGCAAATTTATAAAAAATTGCTAGGCAAAGTTTAAACTTAAGGAGGTATGTATTTATGGCATCAAGTAATAGTGGAAGCAATAGAACTTTAGTACCAGAGGCAAAGGCAGGTTTAAACAGATTGAAAACTGAGGTAGCTTCAGAAATAGGATTAAGCAATTATGAAAATACTGATAAAGGAAACCTTTCTTCAAGACAAAATGGAAGTGTTGGTGGAGAAATGGTTAAAAGAATGATTGAAAGTTACGAACAAGGACTCTAAAAAAAGTTACGAACAAGGACTCTAAAAAATAACTAATAAAAAATGCACTAGGATGATTCTTAGTGCATTTTTTATTTTTCGTATTAATTAAGTATAAATTTTTTGATTCTAAATAAAACTTTATAGGTTTTCTGATGAATTCATAATATAATGGTGAATTTTATCTTTTATTAAGGATAAATCTTGATTAACAAGAATATCACAGGCTTCTGAATAATTTAGTTCTCTAATAATATAGTTTGAATCATTATGAATTCTATCATTAGAAGTATCCTTGATTCTATCATAAAAGTTAATAGTGTCAAATTTGTAGTTAAAGCTATTTAAAAGATCTAATATTGAGTAAATATATTGAACATTAAATTCAAGGTCATTATAATCTGGAGTCATTGAATATATGAAATTAAAAAAGTTTCCTTTTGATGAATTCAATTCATAAAATACTTTATAAGGAGGAAGTTTTGTCTTATATTCATCAAATAAGTTCAGGGAAGAATCTATATTGAATTCTAATCTATCATAATTTGTACCATTATTAATATTAAGTAATGTGCTTGTATAAGATTCATTTGATTTTAATGCATATTTTTTTATATTATATTTTAATTTAGCGTTAATTTCGTCATTAAAGTGGCGCTCAAAATAATTATCATATATTAAACCATTATCTATGATAATATCAAAATCACAATTATCTATAGCGGAATTGACTGCCATTAAAATACGATTATCGGATAAAGAATTCATAGAAAATTTATGATTTAAAGATATTGAACTGTCATATCTTGTTTTAATATATTCATTACATTGATCTACATAGTAGCGGCCTTGTGAACACAATTCAAAAAAATTATTGATATCTTTGGAAAAAGTTAAAAC
>JAQSXU010000381.1 GCA_029256485.1 Clostridiaceae bacterium | reverse complement strand
GTGGCAGCACTTACCTAATGGATTATTTTTTCTACAATTTGCATTTTTCATTGCTCCTGTTATGTTTAAAACCTCCTGCATAGTAGATGCACCTTCTTTTAAAACTGCATTTATTACTTGTTCTTCTGTAACCTTACTGCAATAACAAGCATATTTTGGATGTGCATCTTTCTTGTACCATATAGGAACACTTAACTGCTGCTTATTAAATTGAACTTCTGTTTTAGGATTGTAATATGTAATATCACATTCCTCACTCATACATAAAAAGTAATCATCTTCTCCAATTTGTTCCATTAAATCATCAGATACAATATGCTTTACAGTAAAGTTTTCAACCACAATACCTTTCTTTCCACAAACCGGACACAAATCCTCCACAGTGGATTCTGCATATGTGTTTTCACAACAACTTTTATTTATTGTGTCAATAATCATTACTTATCTTCCTCCGCATAATTTTCAACATAAATTAAAATTACTATATATGATTAATAGTTTAGAACTGCTTTTAGTTTTTCATAATCATCTGTCTTAATTCTTCTTTTTGAATGATACATATTTTGATCCGCTGTAAATTATCTGCCATTACTTAATGCAAGTGTTGCGAATGCAAAAGAAGAATTATTTATCTTGCTTCTAAATAATAAGCAATGTATAGATTTTCCTTCTACCAAATAATCACGATAACTTTCTAAATTTTCACTATCCTCTAATATGAATTCTGCTTTTCCGTCATCTACTGAAGTTATTATAAATGGCTCTACATTATAATCAGAAACAATATTACCATTTTCATCGACAATATAGTCATATATTTCAAATTCATTTGTTTCAAAATTTAATGCTTCAATTTCAATTGTTTCTCCAAAATCAATTGTAGGCAAATCAATAAATCTTTTCCCAACCATAACATTTTTTATTGCCTCTTCAATATCCTCTTCATCTTTATTATTTCTATCTCCATAGTAAATTGGCTTTAATTCTTTAGAATCATAAGATATTTTAATAGCCGGCTCTTGTATCATCCTATTTTGGCAAGAAACTAAAACTAATATTATTAATAACAAACTAATTATAATAAGTGAATTTTTAATTTTTTTCACAATACTTCATCTCCTAAAATAAAGATTTTTTTGAACTGCATAATTTTACAATTGTGTCATAATATTCGAATAATGCGACAAATTAAAATAATACTTCATTGAATATTTGATTAATTATATTTTAGTTTTTCGCTAAATTTATCTTTTGGCCAAACTTCATTGCTGTCGATATATCCATTTTCATATTTAATTTCCAAGACAATAGATTCTGTTTTGTCTTTAAAACTGTCAATTTTTGCTGACCATATATTTGTAAATAGGCTTTCACTTTTAAATTGAAATTCTGATATTTCCATTTTATTGTTTCTAAAATTAATTATAAGTTGTAATTTTTCAGGTTTATAGAAACCAGAAATTAGATTCCCTCGCTGTGTCACATCTATTGCAAAACTTTGTAAATTGCCGTTACTTTCTTCATAACTCATATCAGATATTTCAATTCTGCCAGGTTTATAATAATCTTCTGGAATTTCTTTTTCTTCTATTGCTTTTATAACACTTCCTTCAGACATAATTTTATATTTATAGATTTTATCCGGAAAAAGTATTAATGATGATTTATACATACCGTTATCTTGTTTAATTGCTTCTTCCTTCACATATTTGCCGCTTTCATCACTGTATACCAAGTACACCTTAGCACTCTCTTCTATTTCATTAAATGACCACTGAATGTCTAAATGCACTTCTTGGTTTGTAGTTTTTTCGTAATCTATTATGAATTCTTCACTTATAACCCAACTATTATCATTTACAAATTCATCTAATCGGTTACTTACATGTCTGTCTATTTTAGAAATAGAATTATTTAAATTTTCATAACTTGCTGACATATTATTACTCAAGTTTTTTACTTCACTTTCAGTTTCCTGAAATCTTGTATATATGAAAAAATTAAACACTATACTAAAAATAAGCAGAGCCACTATTACCTTCATTCCTTTATCCATAAATACCTCCATAAGTTTTTTAGATTAACTAAATAACTCTTAATGTATATTCCTTTAATGATACGACACTTAATTCTACTGATGTGACATTATATTTGAACATTCTGCAACTCATTAAAATCATTTACTATTTATTTTAGTAGGAAATATAATTATTCTATAATTTATATATCTTACTGATTGTTCAATTCATAAATATCATAAATATCATAATTATATAAATCTATAAATTCCTTATTAATTACATCTATTTTCATATTATCTTTAATAGACTGATTTACATAATTAGTTTGTTCTTCAGGGCTGATTTCGTCAGTATTGATATCAGTCAAATTTTCAAGTATATGTTTATAAACCCTACTTTTTAGGATTGAATTTCTATATGATTCTGGTGCTAAGACATTCCAGTACTGTTCTATTGTCATATCTGCCCTACTCAAGTATTCTGCAATCCATTTCTGAAATTCTTCTGAATTTTCTGCCTGCTGCTTTTGAAAATTTAAAGTTTCATTTACTTCTTTATCTGTAACATCAATATTATTTTTAGC
>JAQSXU010000380.1 GCA_029256485.1 Clostridiaceae bacterium | reverse complement strand
TTGATTAGCTGGTAAATTATATAGTGTCATTGGTTTATCAACCTGTTGTATGTATCCGTCTTTCATAACAACAATTTTATCTCCCATTGTCATCGCTTCCACCTGATCGTGAGTAACATATACAAAAGTAATTCCTAATTTTTTATGTAGCTTAGTTATTTCCCCTCTCATTTCAGCACGAAGTTTTGCATCTAAATTCGAAAGTGGTTCGTCCAAAAGAAAAACAGCTGGTTCGTGAACCATAGCTCTACCTAATGCTACACGTTGCCTTTGACCACCAGAAAGTTCCTTAGGTTTACGATTCAATAAATATTCAATATCAAGAACTTTAGCTACATTTTTAATTTTTTCATCTATTACTTTTTTGTCCATTTTCCTTAAATTCATACCAAATCCAATATTTTTGTATACAGTCATATGTGGATATAATGCATAATTTTGAAAAACCATTGAAATATCTCTATCTTTTGGAGAAACATCATTGACTAATCTATCACCAATATATAATTCTCCTCCACTTATATCTTCCAATCCTGCAATCATTCTTAAAGTTGTTGATTTACCACACCCTGATGGACCAACTAAAACAACAAATTCCCCTTCATCAATTTTTAAATTCAAATCCTTTACAACGGTTACATTGCCTGGATAAGTTTTTACTATATTTTTAAATAAAATATCAGCCATTAAAAAACCTCCTAAAATAACGTTTAATTGTTGACTTTTTTAGTTTAACGTTAATCTTAATAATATAAATATACCATTCTTTTTTAATTCTTACAAGAATAAAAGAATAAATAAGATTTAATTAATTTTAATTAATTAAATCTTATTTATTTGAATACAACATTTTATTTTTCAAAGTTTAATTTATCTGAATTTGTCACATTCCACGGATCATTTAATCCGCTATCAAAGGTAACATTTTTAAATGAACTATTGGTTAAATAATCTATTTTTGCTTCCTTAGTATTATTAAATGATACATTTTCAAAATGAATATCAGTATGACACATATCTTTTAGACCTGCTACAAATATTGCATTACTTTTTGCTCCATCAACACTACAATTAGTAACTTTAATATTTTTAAATTGTGGCAATTCTTCAGCTTGCTTAAAAGTCCCTGTTGCAGTGCTATTATTATAGTTAGATGTAAATATAAACGGTTGTCCTTCTCCATCAGTAATATTTTTTAATGCTGAGTCTCTAAATATAATATCTTTTGCGCCTCCACCTGTTCCTGGTGCTGATTTACAACGTAATCCAGAGCCTGTACCATTCATAACATTATCTTCTGCCAAAATATTTTCTATCCATGCAGCAGTATTACTACCAGCCACAATTGCACCATGTCCACGACCAAAATAGTTATCAAATACCCAAACATCAGTTACAGGTTTACGATTTTTTTCTGCATCTGCACCTTTTCCAGCTGTAAAATTCACACAGTCATCTCCTGTATCAAAAACACAATTTAATACAGTTAATCCTTTGGAATCAAAATCTATTCCATCTGCATTATTACAATCAAAAGTTTTGATTAGTGCACCATTTAATACCACATTACTACAGCCATTACTTCCAATTGTATGTTGACTTGGATTAACAAATGAAAGTCCATCTCCATAATAAACATTATTTATATTGCTTATTGATAGTAGATTAGATCTTGTACTGTAAGCTTCTGTGTCTGAAAGTCCCTTGCTCTTGGCTGCTTTATATTGATTAGCTGCAAGGATACCATTTTCTTCAACAGTTTTTATACTACTTTTTAGTGAATTAGGAAAATTAGTTGTCTTTTCTGGTTCACCTTGTTTCCAACCATTACCATCTATTACTCCACTACCTACAATTTTTAGATTGGAACTATTACTACCTATAGCATTAATAAGTGCATTACTTTTATCTGTTCCACTTTTCATATAATCTTCTGGATTTTCAGATCCTAAAAGCTTTCCATCAACTTGAAAAATCATATCACCTTTTAACCAAAGAGCTCCAGATTTAAATACTTTTCCGGCTGGAATTAAAACTTTACCACCTGAAGTACAAGCATCTATAGCTTTTTGAATTGCGTTTGTATCTAAAGTTTTTCCATCACCAACAGCTCCATATTTGGTAACATCAAATATCTCTGGTGTTGTAGTTGTAGTTTGAATCACTTGATTACTATCTTGTGATTCCTTGCCATTTTTATCAACCGCCCTAACTGTAAAAGTATATGAAGTATTTGGATTAAGACCAGAAACTACATAATTATGCATACTTATGTTTACTGCTGATTTGTTGCTTGAATCTTTATAGAAATTATCTATAAATGGTTTAGCTTTCGAATTTTTATTATCATTTGAGTTACCTACAAGTTTTCCATTCATATATATATTGTAATTTTTTATATTGTTATAATTTTCAGGTTTGTGCCAAGCCAAGGTAATACTATTATCATCATAAGCTAAAATTGGAACAGATAAATCTTTCGGTGCTAATACATCAGTTGCTGTTACGCCGTTGCTTTTTGATAAAATTAACCCTATAAATATTACTGCGATTATTCCAAAGACTATTACTGAAGTTATAGTTACCTTCTTTCTCATTGCTTTGCGCCTCTTTT
>JAQSXU010000379.1 GCA_029256485.1 Clostridiaceae bacterium | reverse complement strand
TAATTACTAAGCCTTTTTCTTTTAGTTCTTCATATCTTTTGCCTCTTGCAAGAATTGTAACCTCATGACCTACCCTTTTTAATTCATGAGCCGCATAAGCCCCTACGACACCTGCTCCATATATTAATATTTTCATTAACCTTCATCCCCTTAATAAATTTCCACTAAATACACACCTAATCGACAGCTTCAATATACAATTTTATAATATGCAATGTTTAACAATCTCAATCCATTTATTTGGCTCACATAAAAAAAGTTCTTCATGTAATAAACCATGTTGGATAATATGAGGTCTAATAAAATGCTGCTCATATCTATTTTTATATTGTTCTCCCATTTTAGCAGCATACAAGCAATGAATTGTTGTCTTTGGTACTTCAATATTGAACTCTAGTTTTGTTATAAGATCAGTATAAAATTGATTTTTCATACTCTTTTTAGTAACAAAGGACATATTAACACCACCTACACCCATCATATAAAGTGCATTTTTTGTATACTCTTCTCCACACTTTTTTAGCATATATTTTCTAAGGAATCTAGGAATTCTTCCACAATGCAATATCCCATAAAATAATAAAACCATAAGATTTGTTTGAACTACAGCAATTAGTCTTGTAGCTTGATCCAAATCTGAGCTGCCTAAAATTCCATGTTCCATATGAATTTTTTTTCGTTGCACCATCAAACCTACGAAAGAACCTCCTAAAGAGCACCCATATACAGCATGTATTTTCCCATTAAATCTTTGCTTAATATAATCTTCAATTTTTGCTACTTCAGTGAGCATATCGCGAAACTCTGTTTTTTCTGTTTCGTCAAAACCATCATAGGATACACATACAACAAAAAAATCTTCTGCTAACAAATCTATTACCCGAGAAAAATTATTTTTCCAATGACAGCAGGTTCCAGGCAATAACATAATAGCCAAGTTTTCATCATTTCCAAATTCATATACTTTCAAAAGTATCACCTTCTCTATTATTTAAAATTTAGGCATCCTCCTATCTCTATTATTAAATCAACTAACAAAGAATATAAAATTAAAATCAGCTAATCATTTTTAACCCCATACAATTATACTTCTGTTATTTTTTATTACAAACTCTAAGATATATATTTAGCTACCAAATTGAAACTTTTCTAATACTAATTTGTTTAGCAAAAATTCTTACCCTAAAAAACTATAATATTTGATGTTAACTATATATTATGATATACTTACGTCGGTAATTATTGAACTTAACTACTTAAAGTTTATAGAAAGAAGGTTTGTAATATGAATGTAAATGAATCAGCCGAAAATTATTTAGAAACTATTTTAATATTAAGCAAAAATTTGCCTGCTGTTCGTTCTATTGATGTTGCTAATGAACTCAATTTTAAGAAGTCTAGTGTGAGTGTTGCTATGAAGAATCTCCGCGAAAAGGAATACATAATCATAACAGATGAAGGTCACATTTCTCTAACTGAAGAGGGGAAAAAAATAGCAACTATGGTCTATGAAAGACACACTTTACTATCTAGTTTGTTAGAATCTCTTGGAGTAAATGCCAAGATTGCTGCTGAAGATGCCTGTAGAATTGAACATGTTATAAGTACTGAAAGTTTTGAAGCAATAAAAAAGTATGTAGAAAAAAATATATTCAAAAATTAACCCACAATTATTTTTTTATAATTGTGGTTATCCCTTATAATGAGTTGCTCTGCTTTATTGACATAAAACTATCTAAAATTTTATATTTCAAAAGTTCCTTCCTAACATCTTTTATACTATTTATTATTACTAAATTTACAATCTAATATTTTTTTCAATGCAGTACCACTACTCTGATGACATCGAATAAGTTCTGCTTTATTTGAATCTAAATTAGCTAAAGCACATTGTATCATTTTATGAGATACAGTATTTGTAAATAGTACTAGTAAATCGGGTTTTCCTATTTGTTTACCTAAATTGTTAGGCATTTGTGTAAATATTTTTGCTTTACAATTATAATTTTTACATATTCTTTTATACTCACATACCATTCGATCATGTCCACCAATTATAACAATACTCATTTATCATCTCTCCTTTTTAATAATAAAAATTTTCTAAACTAAATTCATTATGTGTATTCTTTTAATGTTAACGATTATCTAGTTAATATGTTTTGCCCTAACAACGAAAATATTTCAACTCTTCCTCAATATTTTCGTCAAGTTAGTTTTAACTAACCAAATAATATAGTGCTCTAATTTTTTACTATAATTCCTATAACTATATTTATTACTGTTAGAATTTTTACAATTATATCAGTAATAATTAATCTTTGAAAATATTCAAATTAAACCGATATTGGTTAGTTAAAACTAACCAATATCAGTTTAATACATTTTACACAAATTGTCTAGTGTTATGAAACAAGCTTTGAACACTCGAAATTAAATAATATTTATTAATATAACAGCAAATACTGTTGATAATGATTTTCATTTACATTTTATTTATTTTATGCTATATTATTTTCAGGCTTAATTTTATCGCGGCAAATTTCTATATGGAGATGATAATTATTATGGCAACAAAAAGAGCACCAAGATTTAAATTATGTAGAAGATTAGGATTA
>JAQSXU010000378.1 GCA_029256485.1 Clostridiaceae bacterium | reverse complement strand
TATTTATAATTTATTTGGCTTATTATTTCTTTTTATATGTCTTGTAACTTTTATCTTTTCTATGCTTTTATTATATATTCTCTTACAGTGAAATCATCATTTTGTGAATGAAATGCAAAAATAAATACATGAAATACGTTTACATGTGTATTAACTGTAAACCTTTTCTCATGTATTTTTTAATAGATCTTTCCTCTTCATATTTTTATACTAACTTATTAGGTTGAAACCAAAAAATAAAGTCAATATTTTTGAATTGATAATAAATCTTCAACTCTGTCATTCATGTATTTATAAGAGTCATAAACTCCTTGATTATAAAATTCCGGTGCTAATTCTTCTATAATAAAGTCTAAAATTAAACTTGCAGCCAAATCACCTAATTCATCTTCTCTTTCATTTAAAAAATAATTTTTTATGGAATTGATCATATCTTCCCTTTTCTCTTTAGTTAATTTAATTTTATCCCTGTCACGCATACAGTCACCTCCATTTCAAATTAGAAAAAATTATACCTCATTGGTAAATCGAGGTTTGTTTTTTTTCCCCATTCCGACATGAGTAATAATATTGGAATTAACGTATTCCCCTTTTTTGTTAATGAATATTCTACTTTAGGTGGAATTTGATAATATTCTTTTCTATAAATTAGTTCTGCAGATTCTAGATCCTTTAATTGTTGACTAAGCATTTTATGAGTAATTGAAGGCATACTTCTTTTAACCTCACCATATCTTAGCACTTTATTTTGAAATAGTTTATATAATATAAGCCATTTCCATCTGCCTCCAGCTACTGATAATGTATATGATATTGGGCACTTCCCCTCATCTGGTGACCATTTTTTCATAATACTTTCCTTTCATATAGTATCGCACTTTAAAGTGCATACTTACTTTTATATTGATAATTATATACAATTTAAAGTAAATAATCAAATTTTAGGAGATGTACTTTAATGGAAATTCAATATTCTTTGTCACAAAAACGAAATATATATTTTTTAGTATTTATAGTGCCATTTTTGATGGGGTTGGGAGTTGACCTATATGTACCTTCTTTACCTGTGATTACTAATTACTTTCATACCCAAGCTAGTTTAGTGCAATTGACTGTTAGCTTATCTTTATTAGGCTACGGCGTGGGACAGGTTATTCTTGGAGTATTGTCTGATAGCTTTGGCCGTAGGAAGGTATTACTTGTGAGTGCATTATTTTTCACACTGATAAGCTTTGCCTCTATTTTATCTCCTAACGTATTTATCCTTGAAACCTTCCGCTTGCTACAGGGAATATGTGTGGCTGGATTAGCTGTTGTTGCTAGAGCAATCGTAGTGGATGTTTTTTCCGGAGGCGAATTAGCAAAAGCTACGAACTATTTTACACTTAGTTGGTCATTGGGGCCTATCATTGCTCCCTTCATTGGTGGAAACTTAGAACATCATTTTGGTTGGCAAGCTAATTTCTATCTTTTCGGTTTATATGGATTGTTTATTTTCATTTACGCTTTTATCAAACTGCAGGAAACCAATTTGCATTTATCGGTTTTCAGTTTTTCACAAACTTATAGAAGTCTACGAGAAATTATTACTGATCCAGTATTTATGCTTATTACCACAGTATCGGCTCTTGGTTATGCAGTTATAGTCTTATTTAATGTAGTTGGACCATTTTTAATTGAAATAGTGTTAAAATATTCTGTTGTTCAATATGGAAATATCGCTCTGGTATTAGGATTTGCCTACTTTTTAGCTGCTATGTCTAATCGCTTTGTTATTAGTTATTTTAATAACAACTCACTCTTGCTTTTCGGTTTCATTAGCTCTTTAACGGGAAGTATATTGATGATATTATTAGGTTTTACACTAGACATGAATTTGTTTATTGTTTTAATTCCTATCTTCCTAATTTTCTTCTTCATTGGTTTTATTGTTCCTAATGCTCTTGCTCAGACAATGATGTTATTTTCCAAGATAGCAGGAACGGCCAGTTCTGTTTTTGGTACTTTAACGGGAATCATAGTTTTCTTTGTAACTATATTGGGTAGTAATTTAAAAACCAATTCTCAAATTCCTCTGTCTGTTACTTATCTAGTATTGCTAATTATATCAATTACATTGTTTTGGATATCACGAAAACTTGAACATGAGAATGAGTGTACTGTGAAAACTGCTAGATAGAGCCTAAAATTAATAGTAAAATAAAAAAAGGCACCGATTCATAGTAAACCGTTGCCTTTTAAAAATAAGCATAAATATATGAGCTACCACCAAACAGTTTTTTTATTGATAGCCTGTTTAATTATAAATAATTAAGTTTTGCTTGATATTTTATAATTCATCACAAATCTTGATGATTAAATGAGTATAGACTTATTCCTAGTCCTAATAAAAAGCAACATAATATAGATAAATATGCCATTGAACTAGAATCATTAAGTAAACTTATTGAACTAACGGCAGACCAAGGTACTAATCGTCTAATGCTTTCTGACCAATATAATCCTACGAAATCTATACCTCCTACTATACAACTAAATAACAAACTAGGATAAAATACATTTTTTTGAAAAATACAAATGACTAGAATGGGAGTCATTGATAATAAATTCAATATACCTG
>JAQSXU010000377.1 GCA_029256485.1 Clostridiaceae bacterium | reverse complement strand
AGATATAGGTTTCTGTGGACCAGAACAAACAATTTATACAAATAATCAAGGAAGAGAAGATTATCCAATACTTTTTGCACAGCTTACACAAAAGGACGGATCATTTTTAGTTGGAAGAACTAAAGAAGATAATTTTAAATGGACAAATATCAAAGGACATAGTGTTATTGGAGGAAGACCAGGGGGCGTTCCAGCTATGGCGTTAGAATTTGCTATGAAGAAAAACAATATTAATCCTAAAACAGATGTAAATATGGTTACCAATATTGATTTTGCTGCTACTGCAGGAGCATTTGGGCGCTACATTAAAGAGCGTTTTTATGTATAAAATGGTTTTATAAGTACTTCTTTGGTATATGAATTATAATGAGTTGGATTGTAAAATTTGAGAATTGATTTTGTGAGAGTGTTTATAAAATTGTCAAAAATGGTTTATAATAATATTAGAAATATAAAGTTTGTATTGCGAATATTATTCAAATTCTGATTTTATTGGAATGATTATTAGAATATAAAATAACTATATTGTTCAAAAAAATATTAAAAGGAGGTTTTAATACATGTTATGGAGCGAAGTAAGAAAAACTTATCCTGATAAATGGATTGTGTTTGATAGTTTAAAGCAACATGAAGAAGATAATAAATTAATTGTTGAAGAATTAGCGATAGTAGAAGTGTTTTCAGATTTAAACATAGCTTACAAATATTATTCTAATCTTCATAAACAAGATAAAGCACGTAAATTAAATATTGGTGATACACGTAAAGAAAATCTTGAATTTAAAATCGAAAGGATTGGATTAATGCGATGATAAATTTAAGATATGATCATAAATTGCTATTTTGCTCATTAGATTTGACTATTGAGAATAAACTATTGCATTTTGAAAATGTATTATTAGATACTGGTTCTGCTACTACTTTAATAAACAGTGATTATATTCATTTTGATGGTAATGAGGAGCTTATTAATGTTCATGGTGTAGGTGGTTATGAGTCTGTTTTGATGAAGCGATTTAAAAGTATAAGTATTAATAATAGTTCGAATATATGTGATGTTCTGCTATGTGTTGGTGAAATGGACTATGGAATGAATATTGATTTACTTATAGGACTAGATTTATTAAAAATACTTAATGCTAAGATTAGCATTAAAGATATGTGCCTAGAATTTTAGAGTGTTAAATTATTACGGAAATAATATTTTTATAAATGAATTTTAAAAGCTGAAGGCTATGTTTTATATAGTTTTCAGCTTTTATCAAGTTTAAAAGTTTAATTATTATAGAAAGTCTGTGAGGGCAGAAGTTATTGATATTATTATAAAAATGGCTTAATAATTACTTCTTTGGTATCCGAATTATAAGAAATATAATCAACCAGGGAATTTATAAGAAGCTTTCTCATAGAATAATCAGCCTTTTCCCAAATGCTTTTAAAATTAAGGATCATAGAAGTAGAAGCATCAATTTCTTTAATGGTTGCCTTTAAATTGCTATTAGTATTTTCTAATTCGAACTTTTTGAATTTCAATTCTTTAAGTTCTTTATTAAATTTTTCAATTCGTGAAGAAAGCAAATCAAATATATTAGGATTTAAAGAAAGTTTATCTATTAAGTTTTTAACCTGCAGTTCTTTTTGAAAAATTTGTTTTTCATAAGTTTTAATATTATCTTTATCAATATATTCAGACTCTAAAGATTTTTTATATTCTTCAATAGCTTTAATTAATGATCCTTTATCAGCAATAGCTTTAAAAAGTTCTTTCATAACATTCTTTTCTAATATATCAAGTCTTATATTTTTAGAATCACAGGTAGTGTCACTAGAATTAATTTTATTTGTACATATATAATATCTAAGAATTTCTCCAGTTTTTTTAGAGGTATGTCCCTGCTTTTGAATCATCTTGCCACCACATTTGGCACATTGAAGTACTGAATTAAATACGCCATATTCGCTGCCATTAACCAGTCTTGGTGCAAGATCTTTATTTTTATCTAATTGCCTTTGAACTTTAATCCACAAATCATCATCGATTACGCCTTCATGTTTTGAAACAGAAAGAATCCATTCGCTGATATCTTTATACTTATCTTTAGAATCTTTCTTATTGTAGCTTAAGATTCCATTACCATTTGGATCACCAAAGACAGTTGCTCCTTTAATAGAAAGATAACTTATTACAAGGTCAGAGGATTTAACATAAACAGGATTTCTAAGTAAAAGCTGCAGAGCTTTTATATCCCAGTTATAATTTCTTTTGGTTTTGATATTATTTTGAATAAGATACTTTTGAAGTTTTCCAAGACTTCCAAGAGATAAATATTGTTCAAATAAAATTCTAACTAAAAATATTTCCTCATCAATAGGAGATAATCTCATCATTTTTTTTTGCTTTGAATTATTATCTAAATAATATGTAGGTTCAGAAGAAAAACCAAAAGGGGGAGTACCACCAAGCCAGCGACCAGTTTTAGCAAGCTCATACATATTATCTTTAATACGCTCAGCTATAGTTTCACGTTCCAATTGAGCAAATACGCTGCTAATAAACATCATAGCAGTACCCATAGGACTAGAAGTGTCAAACTGCTCACGTATTGAAATAAAATCTATGCTAAGA